>DVJJ01000103.1 GCA_018716875.1 Candidatus Avoscillospira avistercoris | reverse complement strand
CAGGGAATTGGCCGATATTGGGTATGAAAGCAAAGAGGGATTGGATGCTTCAAAAAGTACACTTTTTGGATCAACAGATAAAATTTAGTATTTAAAAGAAGAGGAGGGTACTGTGGTGATGGCCGGGCAGGAGCGTGTAATCCAGTACAACACGATCAAGGTCCGCCTTTATCCCGACCAGAAGCAGGCGGAGCTGTTCCAAAAGACCTTCGGCTGTTGCCGGTATATCTGGAACCGGATGCTTGCCGACCATGAGCGCTTTTACTTTGAGACGGACGCTCATTTTATCCCAACCCCGGCCAAGTACAAAAACGAGGCCCCCTTTCTGAAAGAGGTGGACAATCAGGCGTTGACGCAGGAGTTCCACAGGCTCTCCCAGGCGTTCCGCAATTTCTTCCGCAACCCTTCAGCCTTCGGGTATCCCAAGTTTAAGCGGAAGAAGGACGCCCGGAACAGCTTCTCCGCCTGCAACCATGTGATGGGCAACAGCGCCACCATCTACATTACCAGGAATGCCGTGCGCATGACCAAGGCGGGCCTGGTTCGAGCGAGGTTCCCCCGCCGTCCGCGGAGCGGCTGGAGGCTGACCCGGGTCACCGTGGAGCGGACCAAGACAGGCAAATATTACGGCTATCTGCTCTTTGCATGCCCGGCTCGTCAGCCGGAGCCGGTGGAGCCCGTAGCGGAAGGGACGATCGGCCTGAAATACTCCGTTTCTCACTTTTATGTGACGGATGATGGGCTGACCGCCGACCCGCCCCGCTGGCTGCGGCGGTCCCAGGAAAAGGCGGCGGCCATCCAGCGGAAACTCAGCCGCTTACAGCCTGGCTCGAAAAATTACCAGGAGCTGGTGCAGAAATACCGGCTGCTCCACGAGCACATCGCCAATCAGAGACGCGACTTCCTGCACAAGGAGTCCCGGCGGATAGCCAACGCCTGGGACGCCGTGTGTATCCGGGGCGATGATCTCAAGGCAATCTCCGAGGAGCTGGGCGGCAGCAGTGTCCGGGACACGGGCTTCGGGATGTTCCGGGAGCTGCTGCGCTACAAGCTGGAGCGGCAGGGCAAGCAGATGCTGGAGGTGGATCGCTTCACCCCCACCACCAAGGTGTGCTCCGCCTGCGGCTGTGTCAATGAGACACTGGATCCAGATGCCCGCCAATGGCTCTGCCCGGTGTGCGGTACAGTCCACGACCGGGACGTGAATGCCGCCGTCAACATCAAAACGCAGGGGCTGGAGCTGTACCGGATGGCACAGACCGCCTCCTGAGTTCATACAGCACGATATTTTGCCGGCCGGAACACCGGCGCAGGCCCATGCCTCCTCTTGGGAAGCGTTGAGCAAAGCGGCAGACTATGCGCCGCCGTTTTGTTCAGCGTTTCCCAATCCGTGGAGGATGTTGGGAAACGAGAGGGCGCCTCCCCGCGTGGGGCCGCGCCCGAAGCCCGGAAGGGCGTTCCAAATATTATGACGATGAAAAACCATTCGGTTTCACCCGGTCGACGGGCCGGTTGAAATATAAGGTAAACGGACGGAATGGTACAGACCGCCAAAGGCCACGGAGGCTGCGCCGGACCGCCAAAACAAGATCCCGCGTCGAAGGAACGGCGCGGCGGCAAGCAAATCCCCAAAATCATTTCTAAGAAAGGAAGCAAACGAAATGAGGATCCAACATAACATAATGGCCATGAACGCCTACCGCAACTACACCAACAACACCAGCGCCCTGAGCGCCAACCTGGAGAAGCTGTCCTCCGGCTACAAGATCAACCGCGCCGGCGACGACGCCGCCGGCCTGGCCATCAGCGAGAAGATGCGGGCCCAGATCACCGGCCTGGGCAAGGCCCAGGACAACGCCAAGGACGGCATCTCCCTGGTGCAGACCGCCGAGGGCGCCCTGACTGAGGTCCACGACATGCTTAACCGCATGTACGAACTGGCCGAGCAGTCCGCCAACGGCACCTACGACGGCACCGACCGCACCCAGCTCCAGAAGGAGGTCAACAACCTCCGCACCGAGATCGACCGCATCGCCGACTCCGCCAACTTCAACGGCATCCAGCTGCTGGACGGCTCTATGTCTGAGGTTTCTACCGTATCTCTCGGTACTACTGCTGTTGCGACGGCTACTCAGGCTGCCGTCGATCTGCAGTTCGCTGTGGATACCATCGAGGTGGGAGGTCAGCCGGGTACCGTCAGCGTCACCCTGCAGGGCGGTGCTGGCTCCACCGAAGGTGTGGTGGCCACAGTTACCAGCAATGGAGAGATTCAGATCCAGATCACGGTGGATACAACCAAAGAGTATAGTGCCACCGATATCCAGAATATGCTGAACAAGGTTGCCAGCGTAGGAAATGATGGTGGCGCCACTGATGAGCAGCTCGCTGATGCTCTGGCGGCGGTTAAGGGCGCCACGGTAGTCGGCAAGGGAATTGATGGTGGCACTGGAAAAACAGCGCTGGTGGATACATTTAATAATGTTGTGGGCGACCAGTCTGATGGAGACCCTCTGACTCTGCAGATCGGCGACACCAGCGAC
>DVJJ01000102.1 GCA_018716875.1 Candidatus Avoscillospira avistercoris | reverse complement strand
GTCCTCGCCTTCGCCCAGCTCCGGCAGCGCAGCCTCCTGATAGGTGCCGCGAATATACTTCACGGCATCGTGCAGCTGGTCGGCCAGGTCCAGCCCCTCGATGGGAACCACGGTGTAGTCCTGTTTGCCGTATTGGGTGCTTTCGGCGGTAGGGCGGCCCAGCACCATCTCCGGGTGATCCAGAAAATATTGGTTGACCGTGAAGCCTTCCTCGGTCCGGCCGGTTTGGGTCCAGTCCGGGGCGATGTCCAGCGGACGGTCCCGCTTTTGCAGAAACAGGATGTCGGACACCACATCGGTCCCGGCGTTGGCGCGAAAGGCATTGTTGGGCAGGCGGATCGCCCCCAGTAGCTCGGCCCGCTGGGCTAAATACCGGCGCACGGTGGAATCCTTGGCGTCCATTGTATAGCGGCTGGTGACGAAAGCCACCACGCCGCCCGGCCGCACTTGGTCCAGCGCCTTGGCAAAGAAGTAGTTGTGAATGTTGAAGCCCAGCTTGTTGTAGGCTTTGTCGTTCACCTGATACTGGCCGAAAGGGACGTTGCCGATGGCAAGGTCATAGAAGTCCCGCCGGTCAGTGGTCTCGAAGCCCGCTACGGTGATGTCGGCTTTGGGATAAAGCTGCTTGGCAATCCGGCCGCTGATGGAATCCAGTTCCACGCCGTACAGACGGCTCCCGGCCATGCTCTCCGGCAGCATCCCGAAGAAGTTGCCCACGCCCATCGACGGCTCCAAAATGTTGCCGGTGCGGAAGCCCATCTGTTCTACCGCGTCGTAGATGGCGCGGATCACAGTGGGGCTGGTGTAGTGGGCGTTGAGGGTGGAGGCCCTGGCCGCTTCATATTCCTCCGGGGTCAGCAGTTCCTTCAGCTCCGCATACTCAGCGGCCCACGCGGGTTTGTCCGGGTCAAAGGCGTCCGCCACGCCGCCCCAGCCCACATAGCGGGACAGCACTTCCTGTTGTTCCGGCGTAGCCTGCCCGGTGGTTTCCTCCAGGTATTTCAGCAGCTTGATTGCCGCCACATTAGCCTGGTACTTGGCCTTGGGGCCGCCCTCGCCTAAGTGGTCATCGGTGATGCGGAAGTTCTCGGCATTACGGCGCAGGTTGTCCCGATACTCCTGATAGGCCGCCTGCTCGGCTGCCCTCTGGTTGGGGAAGGTCTGCCACTCGCCGTTGACCGGGATAGAAACCGAGTGTTCCGGCTTTTCCTCCGGCGTCGGTTCGGGCGGCGTGGGTTCCGGCTGGTCAACGTGCAGCCGTTCCACCACTACGTCATAGGGCAAATGGTTCTGTTCGCCAGGATAGACGGTCACCGGTTCGGAATGGAACGCCGGGGCCTCGGCGGCGGGTTCCTCGACGGGCTTGGCAGCTTCGGCAGGTTCTTCCACGGCAGCAGGGGCTTCCATGTACGGTTCGGCCTGCTCCTGTCCAAAGCCGTCCAGTTGACGGGCATACAGCCCGCGCAGCAGGGGCGCGACCTCATCCCAGCGAAAATACAGCATGGCCAGCCGCTTCTCCTCCGCGTCCAGCACTTCCAGTTCGACGCCTTCGGACGTAGTGCGGTAATCGGCAGTATCGCCGGTGTCCAGCTCCATCGTTTCGATGATGCCGGGGAAGGCCCGGCCCAGCCATTGGGCGATCTCGCTGTTGGGCTTGCCAGTGTGCAGCAGCTCGGACAGCTCCGCCTTGTCCGGCGCGCCGATCAGGCCGTGGACCAGCACGTCCCGCAGGTCCTGGTCAGCCGTGTCGGGGTTTACAGGCAAAAATTCGTTGATGGCTTCGTTGCGGGTGTCCGCACGCAGCAGCGTCTCGAACCGCTCCCGGCTCTCGGCCCGGTAGATGGGGTACGCCATATCGGAGGGTAGCAGCTGCACCGTGTCCTCCCGCAACTCGGTGATCTGATATTCCTGATTGTCCAGATAGACCGTATCACCCACATGGTAAGGGGATGTTGCAGGGTCAGAGGCGGTGGGGGCCTCTGTTTCCGGGATGGCCTGCCGGATGGCTTCATATTCCCCGTCCGACACGGCAATGTCCATCTCGTGGGTAGGTTCGCCGCTGCCGATGGTGAGGGTGTCTCCCTCGCGGGTGACGGGCTGGCCGGATAAGTCCGGCGCAGGCGGCTCCGCCTCGGAGCGTTCCCCGGCTGAAACAGCCTCCGCATCCTGCATCACCTGCTGGATAAACGGGTCGTTGTCCAGCTTTTCCGGGTCTACCACCTGGCCGTTCACGATGCCGCGCTCGGCCAGGGCCTCCCGGATGGCGATGGGGTCGATGCTGTCAAAACGGTCCTGCTCCGCTTCGGTATAGAACCGATCTTCCTTGATGAGCTGCGCAATCCGGCGCTGCACCTTGGGCCAGGGCAGCATCGTTCCATTGGGGCTTTCCGGGCGTACCGCAAACGGGGTTTTGCCGTCGCCGCCGTCAAACTCATGGGCCAGCCATTCGGCGGTATCTTTTTCCCGCGCATGGTCTTTCATGTAGCGGACAACGGCGTGCTTGCTTTCGATCTTGCCGTTCCAGTCCTGGATAGCTCGGTCAATGTCATTGTCCGAAAGTGGGCGCAGCAGCTCATGGAGCTTGGGATAAGTCTCAGCGATGACTTCACGGTGAAGGCGCTGCCGGAACTCCGGGGTGTAGGAATAGAGGTGAAGCAGCTCCTTATTGCCAGACGCTAAAACAGCGCGCTGGATAGCCGATCTTCCTTCGATCACGGCGCTTTCATAATCACCGTGACCGCAGGTGTTCTGGTATCTGGTGTCTTTGGTAACGGCCTCCAACACAATGGGTTTGTATCGCTCATGCAGCTCCCGGAGAGTGAGCCTTGCCGCCTCCGGCTCATGGTCGGCAGCTTCTGACTGCGGCTGTTCCTGGGCAAAAGAAAAAGCAGAGGGCGTTTTCACACTCTCTGCTTCGTCGATCTGTTGAATCTGTTCCGCTTCGGAGAGGAACAGGTTTAGGGTCAGCTGTTGATAAGTTCCGCCATCAGAATTTCCTCGGCCTGGGCTTTGCAGGTGTTCATCAGGCCCACCCAGGCCATCGGATCGCGGGCTTTCAGTTCCTCCGTCACGCCCGCTGCCTCGGCCAGCTGCGGCATCATCTGCTCCAGACGGCTGTTCGCGGTCTCGTCGATCTCCCGAAGGTGCGGGTATAGTTTCTCGCTCATCAGTAGCTGGTTGTAGAGGATGGGCCGGTGTTCTTTCAG
>DVJJ01000101.1 GCA_018716875.1 Candidatus Avoscillospira avistercoris | reverse complement strand
GCCAAAAAGTGCAAGGTCTTTTTTCAGGTTTTTTCAAAAATCTCAAAAAGTTTTTTCCGATTCTCCAGCGGCGACCGCACCTGCTCCAGGCACACCTCCACCAAAATGATGTCATCACCAATCTGCTTGACTGCCTGCCAGGGAATACAATAGTCATATTCCCGGCAGAACAGGCCGAAAAACCGCCGGGGCCCCGGCACAATGATGGCCACCAGCCGGCCGCCGGGCAGCTCCACCACCACATCCGACACATAACCCAACCGGCTGCCGTCGCAGATGTTGACCACCTCTTTGCACCGCAGTTCTGTAAATCGCTGCTGCATACTCAGCCCTCCCCGATTTCGATTCTACGGCCAGTCTATGCGCCGGGGCTGCCGGTTATGAGGTGATAGCCCGACGGATGGTATTGAGGGCGTTTTTCTCCAGCCGCGACACCTGAGCCTGGCTGATGCCCACCTCCCCGGCCACTTCCATCTGGGTTTTACCATCGTAGAACCGCAGGGCCAGAATGTGCTTTTCTCTGGGGTTGAGCCGGGCCATGGCCTCCCGCAGGGCGATTCGCTCCACCCATCGCTCATCGGTGTTCTTTTCATCCCGAACCTGGTCCATCACCGTCAGCGGGTCGCCGCCGTCGGAATACACCGGTTCAAAAAGGGACACCGGCAGCGAGATGGCATCCATGGCGTAGGTCACCTCTTCCAGAGGCAATTCCAGCCGCTTGGCGATTTCCTCCATGGACGGTTCCCGGTTCTGTTCGGCCATCATCTGCTCCTTGCATTGCAGCACCTTATACGCCGTATCCCGTACGGAACGACTAACGCGAATGGTGCTATTGTCCCGCAGGTACCGTCGGATTTCACCGGCAATCATGGGGACGCCGTAGGTGGAAAACCGCACCAGCTTCGTCTCGTCGAAGTTTTTAATGGCCTTTAACAGCCCAATACACCCCACCTGAAACAAATCGTCCGGATTTTCTCCCCGTCCAATGAATTTTTGAATCACCGACAGCACCAGCCGGAGATTTCCCTCCACCAGCCGTTGGCGCGCGTCCTCATCCCCCTGCTTGCTGCGGCGCAGCAGCTCCATCATCTCCTCGTTTTTCAGCGTTTTCAATTTCGACGTGTTGACGCCGCAGATCTCCACCTTACCCAGCATTGTACATCCCTTGTCCTTTCTGCCACTCCATCCGGAATAGCGACAGGCAAAGTATTTCCCACCCTGGGCGGTTTTATCCGGGTTTTCCTCTGTTGTATAAAACTGCCGCCGGACAATCTGTGCAGTCCGGCGGCAAGAATCTTCTTTATTTTATTGTGCGTTCAGCACAGCTTCCAGAATGGCAAGGCCCTGATCAATTTCCTCATAGGTGATGGTCAGAGGCGGCAGCAGCCGCACTTTCGTTTTGGCTGTCAGCGGAATCAAGCCCTGTTCAATGCACTGCTGTACCACTGTCTTGGCCTCCAGGCCGTCGGCCAGCTCCATGCCGATCATCAGGCCCAAGCCGCTGACGGATTTTACATGCTTCATTTCGGAGAGCTTTTTCCAGATATAATCAGCTTTCTCTGCAACTTGTTGCAGCATTTTGTCATCCAGCTTCTTGAGAACAACCTGACCACCGGCGCAGGCCACGGGGTTACCGCCAAAGGTGGTGCCGTGCTGACCAAAGCCCAGGACGTGCTCCGTCTTCTCTCCAAACAGTACCGCACCCAGGGGCAGGCCGCCGCCGATGCCCTTGGCAATGGTGATGACGTCGGGCTGAATGTCGTAGTGCTCGCAGGCCAGCAGCTTGCCGGTACGGCCAATGCCCGTCTGAACCTCATCCACCATCAGGAGAATATCTTTTTCTTTGCAAAGCTTTGCCACAGCCTGGACATAGTCCTTATCCAAGGCAATGACACCGCCCTCGCCCTGCACCAGCTCCATCAAAATGGCCGTGGTGTTGGGGGTGATCGCTGCTTCCAGCTTTGCCATATCGCCGGACTCCACAAACTGAAAGGCATCCACAAAGGGGAAGAAAAAGTTATGGAACACCTCCTGGCCTGTGGCCGACAGCGTCGCCATGGTACGGCCGTGGAAGGAGTTCTTCAGAGTGATAATCTCGTCGTGCCCCTTGCCGTACTTGTCAAAGCCGTACTTCCGGGCCGTTTTGATGGCGCCCTCGTTGGCCTCGGCGCCAGAGTTGCAGAAGAACACCTTTTTCATGCCGGTGCGCTCACAGAGCATCTTTGCCAGCACAGCGCAGGGCTCCGTATAGAAGAGGTTGCTGATGTGCTGCATCTTCCCTGCCTGCTCGCTGACGGCCTGGACCCAATCGGCATCGCAAAAGCCCAGAGAATCTGCGCCGATACCGGTGGAAAAATCAATATATTTTTTACCCTCAGGCGAATAGCAGGTGGCGCCGTGGCCCCGCTCCACACACAGGTCGAACCGGGCATAGGTGCTGCACACATACTGTTGGTCGATGGTTTTCAATTCCTGACTTGTCATAGTCTTCGCTTCCTTTACTCAATAGAACAGCGTGCCGTTGCCCAGGTCGGAGAACATCTCCAGCAGGATGGCATGCTCCTTGCGGCCGTCGATGATGACAGCCTCCTTGACGCCCTTGGCGATGGAATCCACACAGCAGGCAATCTTCGGCAGCATACCGCCGGAGATGACGCCCTGGGCCACCAGTTTGGGGACGTTGCTGATCTTGACCTCGTGGATCAGGGTGGATTCGTCGTCCTTATCCATCAGCAGGCCGGGAATATCCGTCAGGGACACCAGCTTGCAGGCTCCCAGAGCAATGGCCAAGGCCGCCGCCGCCGTATCGGCATTGATGTTATAGGTACGGCCCTCACTGTCGGCGCCGATGGTAGCCACCACAGGAATCAGGCCGCTGTTCAACGCTTGTTCCACCGGGAAGGTATTCACATCCACAATGTCGCCCACCAAGCCCAAATCCTGCTCGGCGTGCTTCTCACAGCGGATCATACCGGCGTCCACACCGCACAGGCCGATGGCTTTGCCGTTGCGGGCGCAGAGACGGGCCACCAGGTCCTTATTGACCCTGCCGGCCAGGACCATTTGGACCACTTCCATGGTCTCCTCATCGGTATACCGCAGGCCGTTGACAAACTTGGCCTCCTTGCCGATCTGCTTGAGCAGCTTATTGATATCGGGGCCGCCGCCGTGGACCAGCACCGTCTTGATGCCCAGCATGTTAAGCAGGATGATATCCTCCATGACGGCGTCCTTTAGCCGCTCGTCAATCATGGCATTGCCGCCGTATTTTACGACGATGGTTTTCCCCGTGTATTTCTTCATATACGGCTGTGCTTCGGTGAGCACATCCGCAATGGTCCGTTCTTTCACGTTCTTGTCCCCCTCGCTCAGGTTCTGTAATCGCCGTTGATCTTCACATAGTCGTAGGTGAGATCACAGCCCCAGGCCGTAGCAGAGCCGCTGCCCTGGTGCATCTCTACTTCCACGGTTACCACATCCTCCGAGAGGATTTCCAGTGCCTTTTCCTCGCTGAATTCGTGGTGAGCAGCCTTTTCGCAGACCAGCAGACTGCCAGCTTTGGAGGACAAGGTCACGTCGATGGGCTCAATGTCGAACTCAGCGTCGGTGTAACCGATGGCGCAGAGAATCCGGCCCCAGTTGGCATCCTTGCCAAAGACGGCAGCCTTGAACAGATTGGAGGAAATGACCGACCGGGACACCAGCCGGGCCGTCTCCTTGGTGGGTGCGCCGTTGACCTGACAGACAATGGTCCGGCTGGCGCCCTCGCCGTCGGCGGCAATGCAGAAGGACAGCTTTCGGGTCACAAAGGCCAGGGCCTCGGTAAATGCTTTGTAGTCCTCCCCTTCTCCGGTGATCTCATCATTACCGGCCATACCGTTGGCCATAATGGTCACCGTATCATTGGTGGAGGTATCCCGGTCCACGCTGACTTGGTTGAAGCTGTCGGGCACATCGTCGGACAGGGCCTTTTGCAGCATGGGAGCCGAAATGGCCGCGTCGGTAGTGATAAAGCAAAGCATGGTAGCCATATTGGGGTGAATCATGCCGCTGCCCTTGGCAATGGCGCCCATATGGCACGTCTTACCGCCCACAGTAAACTCCACAGCCACCTCTTTCAGCTTGGTATCGGTGGTCATGATGGCATGGGCCGCCGCCTGGGACCCCTCATAGGTGAGGACATCCGCCAGCTGGGGAATACCCGTGGCGAAAGGCCCAATCTCCATTTCCTTGCCGATAACGCCGGTGGAAGCCACAATGATGTCCGTGGGCAGCAGGCCCAGGGCCTTGGCTGTCAGGGCGCAGGTCTCCTCGGCAATCTCCAGGCCATTGGGAGCGCAGGTGTTTGCGTTGCCGCTGTTGCAGATGACAGCCTGGGCATGACCATCGGCCAGATGGTTTTTGGTCACCACAATGGGGGCTCCCTTGACCTTGTTCTTTGTATAGACACCCGCCGCCGTGCACATGGTATCGCTGACAATCATAGCCAGGTCGGATTTTGTCTTATTCTTCCGGATGCCGCACCAGATGCCGCCGGCCCGGAATCCCTTGGGGGCGCAAACGCCGCCGATTACTTCTTTCATAACAGGATCGTCTCCTTCTTCTCGTTTCTGTTAAAGTCCCGTGTCCTCCGGCAGGCCCAGCATTAAATTCATACACTGAACCGCAGCGCCGGAAGCGCCTTTTCCCAAATTGTCGAAGCGGGAGATCAAAACAATCTGCTCTGCCGTTCCCACAATATAAATCTCCAGATCATTGGTGCCCGCCAAGGAGTTGGCATCCATGGTGCCGTCCTCCGGCAACTGGCCGTAGGGCATCACATGGATAAACCGCTGGCCGCCGTAGTAGTCGGCAAAGGCTTTCGTTACGTCTTCCGGCGTCATAGGCTTTTGCAGCAGCCGCGTATGCAGGGGCACCGTCACCACCATACCGCTGAAATAGTCGGCCACAATGGGGTTGAACACCGGCGGATAGGCAAGACCGGCAATTTCCTGCATCTCCGGCAGGTGTTTATGCTTCTGGCCCAGGGCGTACTGCCGGGGGCTGTCGTATGTATTGGGCCGGTCATCGGCCTCATAGGCGGCAATCATGCTCTTGCCGCCGCCGGAATAGCCGGTGACGGAATGGGCCGTAAAGGGATAGTCCGGCGCGGCGATGCCCATGGACACCAGGGGCGCCGCCAGGGTGATAAAGCCCGTGGCATGACAGCCCGGCACCGCTACCCGGTTGGCCGCCGCCACCGCTGCCCGTCGCTCCTTGGACAGCTCCGGCAAACCGTAAACCCAGTCGGGCAGCGTTCGGTGGGCCGTGGAGGTATCCAGCAGCCGCACCGTCTGGGGCAGCTGTTCACAAATCTCTCTGGAGGCCGCGTCGGGCAGACACAAAAAGCTGATGTCCGCTTCGCAGACCTTGGCAATCCGGGCATCGAGGTTTTTCCGGTCCGCCTCGGGAATCGTCAGCAGCTCCAGGTCCGCCCGGTTCTGAAACCGTTCAAAAATTTTCAGACCCGTGGTTCCGGCACTGCCGTCAATAAACACTTTCTTCATGGTGTATGCGCGCTCCTACTCGCTGTATTGGTGTTAATATTATACACCTCGCTTTGAATATTTCAAGAGTTATATGAATATTTATGCAATATTTTTTCATTTAGTCCAATTTTTGTGAATATCAGGCAGAAAATTATACGCGTGTCCCCTGCACTTTTGTGCATCTTTTCAGCACCGCGCAAAAGTGCGGCCGGACCCGCCGCAGGTCCAGCCGCACTTATCATTCAAATTTGCTCTTTTGCCGCAGCGATAAAGGCCCGGAACAGCGGGTGCGCCCGGTTGGGGCGGCTCTTCAGCTCCGGGTGGAACTGGGCCCCCAGGAACCAGGGATGGTCCGGCAGCTCCACCATCTCCACCAGATGCCCGTCCGGCGACAGGCCGCCCAAACGAAGGCCCGCTCCAGTCAACGCATCCCGATAATCATTGTTAAACTCATAACGATGGCGATGCCGCTCGTCAATGCGCTCGTTGCCGTAGATGGAGCGTGCCAGAGTATCCGACTGCAACACACAAGGACAGCTGCCCAATCGCATGGTGCCGCCCTTGTCGGTGACGCCCACTTGCTCCGGCATCAGGTCGATGACCGGATGGGTGGTGGTCGGATTCAGCTCACTGGAATGGGCGTCTTCCATACCGCAGACGTGGCGGGCGTACTCCACCACCATCATTTGCATCCCCAGGCAGATACCGAACAGCGGTATCTTGTGCTCTCTGGCATAGCGGATGGATGCAATCATCCCCTCCACACCCCGGTCACCAAAGCCGCCGGGCACAATAATGCCCTGGCAGTGACCCAGAAGCGGTTCCGCCGTCTCCGGCGTAATCTGTTCTGATTCCACCCAGTCGATTTTGACCCGGACCTCATTCTCGATACCGCCGTGGGTCAGGGCCTCCACCACGCTGAGATAGGCGTCATGGAGGGCTGTATATTTACCCACCAGGGCAATGGTCACTTCCCCCTTGGGGTGCTTGGCCTGTTCCACCATACGAATCCAGTCGTCCAGCTCCGGCTTGCCACAGGACAGATTCAAATGTTTGATGGCCGCATGAGCCAGCCCCGCCTCTTCCAGCAGCAGCGGCACTTCATATAGAATGGAAGCTGTCAGGTTGGGGATGGCGTTTTCCACGGGAATATTGCAGAACAGGGAAATCTTTTGCAAAATGTCCAGGGGCACTTCCTGGTCACAACGGCACAGAAGCACATCAGGCTGGATACCGATGGACAGCAATTCTTTACAGGAGTGCTGGGTGGGTTTTGATTTCAATTCGCCGGAGCCAGGAATGGAAACAATCAGTGACACATGGATAAAGAGACAGTTCTCCCGTCCCACTTCACCGGCCACCTGGCGGATGGCTTCCAGGAACGGCTGGGATTCCATATCGCCTACGGTGCCACCAATTTCGGTAATGACCACATCGGTTTTGCCGTCGTCCATATCATAAATGCGCCGTTTGATCTCATTGGTGATATGGGGAATGATCTGCACGGTTCCGCCCAGAAATTCTCCGGCCCGCTCCCGATTGAGGACACTCCAATAGATTTTACCGGAGGTCACCGAGCTGTGAACCGTCAAATTTTCATCGATAAACCGTTCATAATGGCCCAAATCCAGGTCCGTCTCCGCGCCGTCGTCGGTGACGAAAACTTCACCGTGCTGATAGGGGCTCATGGTGCCTGGGTCCACATTGAGATAGGGGTCTAATTTTTGGATGGTCACCCGCAGGCCCCGTGCCTTCAACAGCCGTCCCAACGAGGCGGCGGCAATGCCCTTGCCCAATCCCGATACCACGCCGCCGGTGACAAAAATACGCTTGACAGCCATAGTCTCTCCTCCGTTTCCAATTTGAAAAAATAATAGACAGAGAATACGCGTTTCTCCCGCCGCCGTCAAGCAAAAAGTTCCCTGTTCCAATCAATTTTGTAGGATTACCCCAGAGCACTTCGTTCGGCATGTCATTTTTTGGTGGTTTTTCAGCCAATTAAAGCGGTACTATTCCACAAAGAACGCAATGTCCTCCAAGTCCATGGACTCCTGCAAGGCCAGATTGATGCCCCAGGCCACCAGCTTCGACAGCCGCTCCACCTGGGCGTCCATATCCTGGGGGGTAATGACCATGGATTGTCCCCCCGTCAGCTTGTCCACACCGTCCTGGTCCAACGTTTCATCGTAGAGCCGCGCCACCGTGGGCACATGGGCCACCGTGGGCACGCCCACAGCGATGACAGGAATGCCAAACCGGTCCTGATTGAACGCCGCCCGGCCATTCTGGACGCCGGAGCCCGGCGTAATGCCCGTATCGGCCAGCTGCACCGTCCGGCAGACCCGGCGCAAGTCGGAGGCAGCTAAAGCGTCTACCACAATCATGCAGTCCGGCCCGGCCCGGTCCACCACGCCGCCTACCACCTCGGCACTTTCCAGGCCCGTCAGACCCAGCACATTGGGCGCAATGGCCGACACAGGACGGTAAGCACCAAACAGCGTCGGCATCCGCTCCACCAGATGGCGGGTCACCACCAGCTGCCGGACCACCTTGGGGCCGATGGCATCCGGCGTCACCGCCTCATTTCCCAGACCCGCCACCAACACCGACTGGCCTTTTTTCAACGGCAGCAGAGACCGCAGCTGTCTGGCCAATACCTGGGCCGCCCACCGCAGGCTGTCCCGCTCCTTCTTTCCATAGTCCACCAGGTCCAGGGTCACATACGTTCCTACCGGTTTTCCCAGCTGTTGTTCTCCCTCTTCATCGAGAATCTGTACCGTGTTCACGATCACGCCTTTCTGTTTCGTCTCCCGGGCCAGAACGCCGCGCAGTTCTGTTGTATGGGACGGGTCCTGTTCCCACAGTTCCTTGGCTTCCAGGGCCAGGTCCGTCCGTATCTGGTTCCAATTCATCCGAAAATCCACCTCCACGCCCCTAGTTTTCGGCCCGCAAAAACCGCTTATACAATTATTCAAAATTTTTCTCATTTTCCTATTGATTTTTACAAGGACAGCCGCTATAATATGTTTCTGCATGAGACCATTCTTATGAATGAAACGCTATTGGAGGAGGTGTAATCGTGCCCAACATTAAATCTGCCAAGAAGAGAGTTCTGCTTTCCCGCGCTGCGAATGAGAGCAACAAGAAGGCTAAGTCCGTTCTGAAGACTTCTCTGAAGAAGTTTGAAGCTGCCGTCGCCGCCGGTGACGCCGCCCAGACCGATAGCGCTTACAAGGCAGCCGTGAAGACCATCGACCAGGCTGTCAAGAAGGGTATTCTTCACAAGAACACTGCTGCGCGCAAGAAGAGCAGCATTGCTCGCAAGATGAATTCCATCGCTTCCTAACGGGAACATCGAGCTTGTAAAGTCCTCCGATTTCTTCGGAGGACTTTTTCTTTTTCCTTGCTTCCCCACAGGAACGGGGATATACTTGTACCATATTGGTTTTTCCGGAGGTGTTGTATGGCTTCTCTCTTCGACCCTGTCACGATTCTCCCCGGCATCGGCCCCACCCGGGCCCAACAGCTGGCCAAACTGAACATCCGTACCCTCTACGATCTCATTGCCTATTTTCCCCGAGGTTACGAGGACCGGACAAGGCTGCGGGCCATTGCCGACTTGGAAGTGGACCAGCCCGCCTGCTTCGAGGCCATTGTCATCTCCCACCCCCGCACAGCCCACATCCGTCAGGGCCTTGATTTGACAAAAGCCACTCTGGCCGACCAGACGGCCCGCCTGTCTGTTACTTTCTTTAATCAACGGTACATCGCTGATCATCTGCTGTACGGTCAAAGCTATATTTTCTATGGCAAACTGGAAGGCGACGCCCGTGGGGTTCAGATAACCAACCCTGTTTTTGAGCCTCTGGAATCGCCCGGCATCCTGACCCGGCGCATTCTGCCAATCTATGGTCTCACCGCTGGCATCACTAACAAAATTCTGGTCAAGGCCATCGGGACGGCCCTCCATATCTGCCGGGACAGTCTTCCGGAGGTGCTGCCGCCCCAGGTGCGGCAGCGGTTCCGCCTGTGTGACGCCGCCTATGCTTATGAAACCATCCATCATCCCGCCGACTTTGACGCCCTGGCCGTGGCGCAGAAGCGACTGATTTTTGAGGAATTCTTTATTTTCTCCGTGGGGCTGGCTATGATGCGGGCCCGGCGCACGGAAATCCCCCACACGCCCTATGATGTCTGCGACCTCTCTCCGTTTCTGGCCCAGCTGCCTTTCTCGTTAACTGGCGCACAGCAGCGGTCCATTGAAGAAATTGCCGCCGACTTTCACAAAAATAAACCCATGAACCGGCTGGTCCAGGGCGACGTGGGCAGCGGTAAAACCATGGTGGCCGCCGCTGCCGCCTATCTGGCCGCCGTCAACGGAAAGCAGACAGCGCTGATGGCTCCGACGGAAATTCTGGCAGAACAGCACTATCTCCATTTACAAGCGCTGTTTGAACCCCTGGGCATCTCCACCGTACTGCTGACCGGTTCCCTGGGCGCTGCCGCCAAGCGGGCCGCCAAAGCCGCCATTGCAGACGGTTCAGCCCAAGTGGTCATCGGTACCCACGCTCTGCTCACCGGCGATGTGACGTTCCACAGTCTGGATTTGGTCATTGCCGATGAGCAGCACCGCTTCGGCGTGGGCCAGCGGGCCGCCCTGTCGGCCAAGGCCGGCAGCCCCCATCTGCTGGTCATGTCGGCAACCCCCATTCCCCGGACATTGTCGTTGATTCTCTACGGGGATTTGGACCTGTCCATCATCGACGAACTGCCGCCGGGCCGGCAGACCATCGATACCTTTTTGGTGGGAGAATCCATGCGGCCCCGTCTCAACGCCTTTATCCGCAAGCAAGTGGACCATGGCCATCAGGTCTATATCGTCTGCCCCGCCGTGGAGGAAAACGAGGAAACAGCCCTCAAATCCGCCGAAATCTGGGCTGACACCCTCCAGCGGACTGTGTTTCCCGACCTGACAGTGGGATTGCTCCACGGACGCATGAAAGGCGCGGAAAAGGAAGCCGTTATGGGCCGGTTCTCTCGTGGAGAAATTCATATTCTGGTGTCCACCACTGTCATCGAGGTGGGTGTAGACGTGCCCAACGCCACACTGATGCTGGTGGAGAATGCCGAACGGTTCGGTTTGAGCCAGCTGCACCAGCTGCGGGGCCGGGTGGGCCGCGGCAAAGAAAAATCCTTTTGTGTTCTGATCTCCGATACCCGCAGCACAGAAACGCGGCAGCGTTTAAAAGCCCTCTGTCAAACCAACGACGGCTTTCAGATTGCCCAGCAAGACCTGGATTTACGAGGTCCCGGTGACTTTTTCGGCCAGCGGCAGCACGGTCTGCCCACCTTCAAGGTTGCCAGTCTCACCTGTGATTTGGACACGCTGAAACTGGCCCAGGAGGCCGCCGCAGACTATCTGACGGAGCAAACGCCGGAGACAGACGGGCCGCTGATGGCCCGCATTCGGGCGCTGTTCTCCAATCAGGAGACGGTTTTCAACTGAATTTCACAAAATTGCAAAGTAGGAATTGTATCTTTCGCCAATTTGTAGTAAAATGGACACAGTGTGTGAATCACAGTTGAATCCACTGTTTTTGGAGGATGTTTGAACATGAAAAAACCCGTTGTACTTGTGATCATGGACGGTGTGGGCCGCGGCGACGGCGGCCCCGGCGACGCTGTCAAGCAGGCCAACACCCCCACCCTGGATAAGCTCTTTGCCACCTGCCCCTATACCTGGCTCAAGGCCCACGGCACCGCCGTCGGTCTGCCCAGCGATGACGACATGGGCAACTCCGAAGTGGGCCACAACGCCCTCGGCTGCGGTCAGGTCTATGCCCAGGGCGCCAAGCTGGTGTCCGAGAGCATCGAGTCCGGCAAGCTGTTCCAGTCCAAGACCTGGAAGAAGCTGGCCGACAATGCCAAGAACGGCAAGACCCTCCACTTCCTGGGCCTGCTGTCCGACGGCAACGTCCACTCCAACATTTCTCACCTGTTTGCCCTGCTGCGTCAGGCCAAGGCCGAGGGCATTCACAGTGTGTGCTGCCACATCCTGCTGGATGGCCGCGACGTGCCCGCCACCTCCGCTCTGGAGTATGTCCAGCAGTTGGAAGATGTCCTGGCCTCCCTGTCCGGCGACGGCTATGACTACCGCATCGCCTCCGGCGGCGGCCGTATGACCATCACCATGGACCGCTATGAGGCCAACTGGCCCATGGTGGAGCTGGGCTGGAAGACCCATGTCCGCGGCGAGGGCCGTCAGTTTGCCGATGCCAAGACCGCCATTGAGACATACCGCACCGAGACCGGCTGCATTGACCAGGATCTCCCTCCCTTCGTCATCGCCAAGGACGGCAAGCCTGTGGGCACCATCGCCAATGGCGACAGCGTCATTCTCTTTAACTTCCGCGGCGACCGCGCCCAGGAGATCTCCCTGGCCTTCGACCGCAAGGACTTCGACAAGTTTGACCGCGGCAACTACACCGGCGTGGAGTTTGCCGGTATGCTGGAATATGATGGTGACCTGCACATCCCCACCAACTATCTGGTAGAGCCCCCCGTCATTCAGAACACCCTCACCGAGGTGCTCTGCGCCCACAAGGTCCGGGAGTACGCTCTGTCCGAGACCCAGAAGTACGGCCATGTGACCTACTTCTGGAACGGTAACCGCTCCGGCAAGGTCTGTGAGGAGCTGGAGACCTATGAGGAGATCCCCTCCGACGTGATCCCCTTCGATCAGGCTCCGGCCATGAAGTCCGTGGAGATCACCGACCACATGGTGGAGGCCATGGCTTCCGGCAAGTACGATTTCCTGCGCTGCAACTTCCCCAACGGCGACATGGTGGGCCACACCGGTTCCCTGGAGGCCGCCATCACCGCTATGGAGTATGTGGACAAGGGTCTCAGCCGCATTCTGGAGGCTGCTGACAAGTACGGTTATGCTGTCTGTGTCACCGCCGACCACGGCAACGCCGATCAGATGACGGAGACCAAGAAGGGCAAGACCTCCGTCCGTACCGCCCATTCCCTGAATCCCGTCCCCTTTATCATCTATGACCCCGACACTGCCTACACCATCAAGGAAGGCAATTATGGTCTGGCCAACGTGGCTCCCACGCTGGTGAAGATGATGGAGATCCCCGCTCCCGACTGCTGGGAAGCCAGCATGATCTGATTCCCGCACTCTTCCGGCCCCGCTGCCACGGCAGCGGGGCCGGTTTTTTTCTCCTGTATAATATTTTTCTTGTGCTTTTGTTGGAAATGCGGTACAATATCTTCAAGGTATCTTCATTTCTAAAGGAGGTTGCTTTATGATTCGTCTCAGTACGGATAAGGGCGCAATCGCTGTGGACAGCAGCGTTTATACCAATATTGCCGGCGTGGCCGCATCCAACTGTTTCGGCGTCAAGGGCATGGCCGTTCGCTCCATGACCGACGGCCTGGTTCATCTGCTCCGCCGGGAAGCCATGCGCAAGGGCGTGCGCGTCACCTTTCACGATGACAAGTCCATTTCCATTGATCTGCACATCGTCATCGACAACGGCGTGAATATCAACGCCGTCGGCAACGCCATCATTGACGAAGTCCGCTATGTCGTTACGAAATCGACCGGTGCGGAAGTGAAAGCAGTCAACGTCTTTGTAGACTCCATGACTGTCGACTAATACGCGGACCATCCGCATACGGAGGTGTACCACATTGAGGCAGACCATGGACGGAGCGGCTTTTCGTCGAATGATGATCAGTGCCGCCGCCTCGATTGAAATTCACAAACAGCAAATCAACGAACTGAACGTATTCCCGGTTCCCGACGGCGACACGGGCACCAACATGAGCCTGACCATCAACACAGCCTGCGGCGATCTGCGCAAGCTGGAGGACCCCACCCTGACCAAGGCTGCCGATGCTACCGCTTCGGCGCTGCTGCGTGGCGCCCGCGGCAACTCCGGCGTCATCCTTTCCCTGCTGTTCCGGGGCTTTGCCAAAGCTCTCAAAGGCAAGGAGGAAGGCGACGGCACCGATTTCGCCGCCGCCCTCAACGCCGGTGTGGAGGCCGCCTACAAGGCCGTCATGAAGCCCGCCGAGGGTACCATTCTCACCGTATCCCGTGTGGCCGGTACGGTGGCGGCTCTGGAAGCCCAGTCCAACCGCAACATGGAGCATGTGCTCACCTGCACCATCGCTGCTGCCAAGGACGCCTTGGCTGAGACGCTGCATCAGAACCCTGTGCTGGAAAAAGCCGGTGTTGTAGATGCCGGCGGCATGGGCTTTGTGGTGATTCTGGAGGGCATGCTGTCCAGTCTCCAGGGAGACGACATCGTAGCCCCCACGGAGAGCGTCCCTGACATGGGCCAGGAGCAGGCCAATTTCTCTGATTTCTCCACCGAGGATATCACCTTTGGCTACTGCACCGAGTTTATCATTTCCCGGGAAAATGACAAGGACCCGGCGGCACTGCGGGAATTCCTGTCCCAGATGGGCGACAGTCTGGTGCTGGTGGATGATGATGAGATCATCAAAGTCCACGTCCACACCAACAATCCCGGCACCGCCATTGAAGAGGCTTTGACTTACGGTAGTCTGGTGACGGTTAAAATTGAAAATATGCGGCTCCAGCACACGGAAAAGGTCATGAATGAGCGGGATCTGGAGCCCAAGATTGCCCCGCCGGAGAAGAAATACGGCATTGTGGCGGTCTGCGCCGGTGACGGCATCGCTTCGGCTTTCCGGGATTTGGGTGTGGATGGCATTATCCAGGGCGGTCAGACCATGAATCCCTCCACAGAAGACATTCTGCGGGAGATTCAGCGGACACCGTCGGAAATCGTCTTTGTCTTCCCCAACAACAAAAACATCATTATGGCTGCGGAACAGACCGTGGCCCTGTGTGAGGAAAAGCAGGTCATTGTTCTGCCCTCCAAGACCATTCCCCAGGGTATTACGGCTCTGCTGTCCTTTGACCCCGAGGGCGAGGTTTCGGACAATGTGGAGGCCATGACCGCTGCCATGGAGACGGTGACCACCATGCAGATCACCTATGCCGCCCGGAATTCCGATTTTGACGGCTATGATATCCATGAGGGCGATTATTTGGCCCTGTACGGCGGTTCCCTCTTTGGCACTGACCGGAATATTGAAAAACTCCTCAATGAATTGGCCCTGCGGGTGGCACAGGAGGACAAGGAGTTTATTACCATCTTCTACGGTGAGGACATCGACGAGAAGAAGGCCCAAAAGGCCGCTGCCATCTTTGAAAAGCGCTGCCCCGGCGCAGAGATCAATCTC
>DVJJ01000100.1 GCA_018716875.1 Candidatus Avoscillospira avistercoris | reverse complement strand
ACACCTTTCTCACGTCAAAACCAAATACAGAATCCAACAGTGCTTGTCAGTTTCCTGTGAAAGTGACAGGCACTTTGCTTTTGTCTAGGCGAGACTGCCGCTTGTTGATCTTCCAAGCGGCCAAGCGGCTTTATTATATCCATCCAGGGGCATAGACCAAGCCGCCGCCACATAAGGTGAAGCGGAGGGAAGCATATGTACCAACGAAAACTGCGTCAAGTCTGTTCTGTGCTGCCGCCCCAATTGGCGGCCATGGTGTCCCAGCTGCCGCCGGAACAGGAAGAACAGCTGGAGGAACTGCGGCTGCGGTGCGGCAGCGAGATCACTATGGTCTGCGGTGGCCGGGAGCAGCCATTGAGTTTGACCCGTCCTATGCTCTGCACCCGGGACTTGCTGGAACATCTGGTAAATCTGGCATCGTCCTATTCCACCTACGCGGTGGAGGAGTGTTTGCGTCAGGGGTATTTGCCCCTGGAAGGGGGACACCGTCTTGGTCTTTGCGGTACCGCTGTGGTGCAGGATGGCCGCATTGCCACCATCAAGGATATCTCGTCGGTCAATTTGCGGGTGGCGGGGCAGTATTTGGGCTGTGCCACATCGCTGCTGGACGCACTGGGCCCCAATCCCGGCAATGTACTGCTGGTAGGGCCTCCCGGCAGCGGCAAAACGACGCTGCTGCGGGATATGGTCCGCCAGCTGTCGGACCGGCTAGACCAGCGGGTGGGGGTGGTAGACAGCCGCGGAGAGATTGCGGCATCAGTCCGGGGCCAGCCACAGATGCAGGTGGGGCGCCGGACCGATGTACTGACCGGTGTACCCAAAGACCAGGGTTTGGAATTGCTGGTGCGCACTATGAGCCCCCACTGGGTGGCCGTAGATGAAATCACGGCAAAAGCCGATATCCGGGCCATGGTTCGGGCGGGATATTGCGGCGTCCGGCTGCTGGCCACGGCCCATGCCTTTGGGCGGGAGGACTGGCAGCGGCGAGCATTGTACGAGAAGCTGCGCAAGCGGAAAATCTTTACCAATCTGGTGTTTCTCGATGGGAAACGCCGCTGGACATTGGAAAGGGTGGAGGAAGGATGCTAAAAACCATGGGAATCCTGATGGTACTGCTGGGGGCTGCCGGGACCGGCGGCTCCATGGCCTTGGCGGTATACCGGTCCAATGTTTTGCTGCGGCAGCTGTTGGCGGCCATGGAACTGCTGCACAGTGAACTCTCGTTCCGCCGGACGCCCTTACCGGAGGCCATGGAGACGCTGGCCCATGCAAGCCAGGGAGCGGTGGCAGCTTTTTTCCAGACCATGGCCCGGGATTTGGCTTTGCGGCAGGAACGGTCGGTGGCTGTCATCATGCGGAAAAACCTTATGCGGTCCAGTTTTACACCACAGGCCCGTCGGATTTTACAGCAGTTGGGCAACGGCCTGGGACAGTATGATTTGGATAGCCAGCTGCGGGCCGTCTCCCTGGCGGAGAAACGGTTACAGGAACGGCTGGACGAAGCACGGGCCCAGCAGGCCGGACGCATCCGCAGTTATTGTACCCTGGGCATCTGCGCCGGGCTGGCCATTGCCATTCTGGCCTGGTAGGAGACATATGGGCCGCGGGACTGGCATAGACTGCACTATGGCGAGGGGGACAGGCCCCCAATCTGGAACAGAAGAGAGGCAGACCCATGGACATCGATCTGATCTTTAAAATTGCCGCCGTCGGTATTATCGTCTCCATCCTCAATCAGGTATTGGTGCGGTCGGGCCGGGAGGAGCAGGCCACCATGACCACGCTGGCGGGGCTGGTGGTGGTGCTGATGATTGTTGTGCAACGCATTGCCGAGCTGTTCGAGCTGGTCAAGGACCTGTTTCAATTCTGATGGAACAGTTTTTGAAGATTCTGGCCCTGGCCCTGGTGACAGTGCTGGCCATCCTGCTCCTGCGGAAACGGACGACGGAATTTGCAATGGTTCTGTCTCTGGTGTGTATCAGTGCGTTGTGTTTCTACGCCGCCACCACATTGCAGCCGGTGATGGACATGCTGGAACGGCTGGAAACGCTGTCCGGCGTCCATGGCGCTGTGCTGGCGCCGGTGGTTAAGACGGCCCTGATTGGGATTCTGACCCATATCTGCGCCGGAATTTGCAGCGACGCTGGAGAAAACGGCATCGCCCGTATGGTGGAGTTGTGCGGCACGGCCATGGCTTTATATTTGTCCACGCCGTTGATTACAGCGGTGCTGGATCTGCTGGATACGCTGCTGGGAGGTGCTGCACCATGAGACGATGGCTGCTGAGTTGCTTGGCGGCGCTGCTATTGACAGTGACCATAGGGGCCACCGATTTGGTAGAGGAGCAGCGGCGGGCCATCGGTATTGACGGATTGCAGGAGGGCTTGACCGGGGAAACGGCAACGCTGGTAGAAGACCTGTCGCCGGTGGAATCCACCGACCTGAGCCATGGTTTGTCGTCCATCTGGCAGAAGCTACTGCCCCAACTGGATACGGTCATTCTTGGTGGTGTCCGGACGGCCATTTCCCTGATGGCTGTGGTGATTCTCTGCTCCATGGTAACCCAAATGGAAACGAAACTCTCCAAAAACGCCGTGCTGATGGCGGGCACTCTGGCAATTACGCTGCTCAGTGCCGCTAATGTACATACCATGGTGGGACTGGGCCGGGAGACCTTACAGGAGCTACAGAGTTTCAGCGGCCTTCTGCTGCCGGTCATGGCGGCAGCCACGGCAGCCAGCGGCGGCGTCAGCTCCGCCGGAGCGCTGTACGCCGCGTCAGTGCTGGTGTCCAACATTTTAATGACCGTCATCAATTACATTCTCATCCCGATTCTCTATGCCTATCTGGCTGTATCGGCGGCCAATGCCGTTCTGGGCAATCAGACGTTGGCAAGGGTGCGGGAGCTGGGACGATGGATTGTGACCAATGGCCTCAAATTGACAGTATTTGCCTTTACCGGTTATTTGAGCCTGTCAGGTATTCTGTCCGGCGCCACGGACCAGTCAACATTGAAGGCGACGAAGCTGGCCATGGGTGCGGCGGTGCCGGTGGTGGGCAGCATGATCTCCGATGCATCGGAGACAGTGCTGGTCAGCGCCGGAATCCTGCGCAGCTCGGCAGGAGTGTTCGGCATGCTGGTGGTCATAGCCATCTGCCTGCTGCCGCTGATCCGGCTGGGCGTCCAGCATATTTTATTGAAGCTGACAGCGGCGCTCAGCTCCACCGTAGGCGAAAAACCTCTGGTAGACCTGATTGAGAGCGTGTCCGATGTGATGGGATTTCTGATGGGTATGACGGGAGCCAGTGCCTTTATGCTGCTGATTTCCTGTGTCTGTTCTCTAAAGGTGGTGAGTTCGTGAGCGACGCGGTACGGCAATATCTGCTTTCGGTGGTGGCTATGGCTATGCTGGCCGGGGTCTTGCTGGCCCTGGTACCCAAGGGGGCGGTCCATCGGTCCCTCAGCTTTCTAAGCGGTCTGGCCATGATTTTGGTGGCATTGGGTCCATTGGCCCGGGTCGATGTGGATGCTCTGGCTCAGGCTATGTCCCGGGCCAAGATGCAGGCGGAGGAAGCGACCTGGGGTGTTACCATCGACAATACCGAATGGGTGGCCGATATCATAAAGCGGGATGCGGAGGCATATATATGGGACAGGGCTGAGGACCTGGATATCCGGCCCGAAGCCGTGGAGGTGACGGTGGCCGTCGGCGGAACCTATCCGTACCCCTATAGCGCCGATATTACCGCCACTGCCGCACCAACTCAGCAGAACCAGCTGGAGCGGGCTCTGGAGGCGGAACTGGCAATCCCGGCAGAACGACAGGAGTGGCACGAACCATGAAGGAAACCAACTGGAAAGCGGGCCTCAATCATAAGTTGCAGGTCCTTGGAAAATTCAAATATCCTCTGGCCATACTGCTGCTGGGGCTTGTACTGCTGGCCTGGCCCACAAAGGAGACGGAAGCGCCGGAGAGCGAAGCGGCTCCGGCAGAGACGCTTATGGTATCCGGCGATGGGCCGGAGCAGCTGGAGCAGCGGTTGGCGGCCCTGCTGAGCAATATGGAGGGAGCCGGGCGGGTGGAGGTGCTGCTGCAATACGCGGCGGGACCTCGGACCGTCTACCAGACCGACAGCACCCAGGAGGTGACCGACGGCAGCGATGAAAAGACCACCGCCGTCACCATAGAAACGGTGCAGAGCGGCGAGGGACCAGTGGTGGTCCAGACCATGGAACCCACCTTTATGGGCGCAATCATCGCCGCAGAGGGAGCGGACCAGGCTTCGGTCCGGCTGGATTTGGTGAACGCGGTTTCCAGTCTCACGGGGCTGGGGGCGGACCGTATCACAGTGATCAAATTAAAATAACCAGGAGGAATGGACAATGAAGAATTGGAAACGGAATGCGGTGACAGCAGTGGTGCTGATGTTCGTCTGTGCGGGCGTGTACCTGAATTGGTCTTACAACCAGCAGAATACCACCAATCTGGCGGACACCCTGGACGCACAGAAGGTCATGGGAGAAAATCTGGTGCTGTCCAATGACGGCGCGGTGACAGAAACCGGTGGCGAAGAGGGCGGCAGTGTGGTCAACGATTACTTTGCCGAGGTGCGGCTCAGCCGTCAGACGGCCCGGGACAGCGCTGTGGAGACGTTACAGGAGACCATCTCCTACGCTGGGGAAGAGGAGGACGTATCGGAGGTGTCCGGCCAGCTCAACAGCATCGTCAACGACGCTTTGGCTGAGTCCCAGATCGAAAGTCTGGTGGTTGCCAAGGGATACGAGGAGTGCGTGGCGTACATGAATGAGGACAATATTTCCATTGCGGTTTCCGCGCCGGAGGAAGGACTCAGCGCTACCGATGTGGCGTTGATCTCCGACATCGTCACATCTCAGTCGGACTATACCCTGTCCCAGATTCGGGTGATTGAGGTCAAGTAAAAGAATCTCCTTGTAATTTTCCTGAATTGTGGTAAAATGGTACCATCAAGGAGGGATTCCCCATGGGTGAAAACAAGGAATATCTGTCTGCCACGCAGGAGAACGGCTCCATCCACATCTCTCAGGAGGTCATCGCCTCCATCGCGGCCCTGGCGGCCAGCGAGGTGGAAGGCGTCTGTGGTCTCAGTGCCAACCTCGGATCCGACATTGCGGAGCTGCTGGGCCGGAAGAACCTGGGCCGCGGCGTGAAGATCACCATCCACGATGACTCCATTGCCATCGACTGCTATGTGGTGGCTCTGTTCGGCTACTCCGTCATCGACATTGCAAAGAATGTCCAGGAGCGGGTGGTCACGGCGGTGGAATCCATGACCGGCGCCACGGTGCGCAGCGTCAATGTGGACATCTGCGGCATCACGCTGCCCAAGGAGACAAAAAAATAATTTCCGAAAAATAAACCCTTTGTGAAAACAGAGGGTTTATTTTTTTGATTCTTTTCGCTATAATGTATCTACTATAACATGGGGGAATCGAGATTATGACTAGAACCAACGCCCGCGAGATTGTGGTACATCTGATCTACGGCATCAATTATACAAAGGAAACCGCCGACGAGGCCATGGTCTCCCGCTTTGCCCAGGACTATTATGAGACGCTGCAGGAGGAGAACGATATTTACGCCGAGCGTCCCAACCAGAAGCAGCTGGCCTATATCGCCCAAGTGGTCAAGGGCATTGAGGAAAAGCAGGAGGAGCTCAACGGCTATATCACGAAATATGCCATCGGATGGCATCTGGACCGCATTTCCCGGCTGGCCCGGTCCATTATGCAGCTGGCTATGTACGAGTCCCTCTATGTGGAGGATGTGCCCACATCTGCGGCCATCAGTGAGGCTGTGGAGCTGACCCGCAAGTATGAGGACGAGGATGTGGTGTCCTTTGTCAATGGCATTCTGGGCAGCTTCGCCCGTGAGGTCGCCCAATGAGCTGCCTCGGTTTTGATACCAGCAACTATACAACTTCGGTGGCTTGTTTTGACGGCAAGGACGGTCTCAACTGCTCCCGGCTTCTGGATGTGAAGCCGGGGGAGCTGGGGCTGCGCCAGAGCGATGCGCTCTTTGCCCATGTAAAGCGGCTGCCGGAGTTGTTTGCGCTTTTAAAGGAGCAGCGCGACCTGGGAACAGTGACCGCTGTAGGCGTCAGCACCCGGCCCCGGCCCGTGGAAGGCTCGTATATGCCCTGTTTTCTGGCCGGGGAGTCCCAGGCCACGGTGTTGGCGGCGGCATTGGATGTGCCGTTGTATCGCTTTTCCCACCAGGAGGGCCATATTGCCGCGTCTCTTTGGTCGTCGAGCCGGCTGGAACTGCTGGAACAGCCCCATCTGGCCTGGCATTTGTCCGGCGGCACCACCGAACTGCTGCTGGTGGAGCCGTGGGGGAAATCGGCACGGGGTACCAAAATCGGTGGTACCACGGATATCTCTGCCGGTCAGCTTATCGACCGCACCGGTAAGCTGCTGGGCTTGCAGTTTCCGGCGGGCAAGGCCATCGATGCCTTATCCCAGGAGACGGACGAAAAAGCGTGCTTTCGGGTAAAATGTAAAGACTTGACCTTTTCTCTGTCTGGTGTGGAAAATAAAGTGATGCAGTACGCCGAGGGACACAGCTCCGCCGAGACGGCTGCTTATGCCTTGCGCAGCGTCATTGGGGCCGTGCTGACGGCCACAGACCACGCCCGGAAGGCGTATCCCGGTCTGCCGGTGGTGTTCTCCGGCGGTGTGGCGTCTAACAGCCTGCTGCGTCAGCAGGCTACGGGCTTTGACGCCGTGTTTTGCCCACCCCAGTATGCCACCGACAATGCCATGGGCATCGCAGTGCTGACGTGGTTACAGGAGGGCGCATAGTATGGAGTATCCCGTCTATGAAGTATCGCAGATCAACGCCTATCTGAAAGATAAATTTGACAGCGACCCGTTTTTGAGCGGTATCTGCATCCGCGGCGAACTGAGCAACTATAAGATCTATCCGTCGGGGCACCATTATTTTACGCTGAAAGACAGCGAAGGAGCGCTGCGGGCCGTCCTGTTCCGCAATAGCGCCATGCGCCTGCGATTTCAGCCCCAGAATGGTATGAAAGTGCTGGCGGTGGGCCGTATTACTGTCTATCCACGGGACGGCGGCTATCAGCTGTACTGTGAAAGCATGATGGTGGACGGTGTGGGAGACCTGCATGTGGCCTATGAGCAGTTGAAAGAGCGGCTCCAGGCCGAGGGGCTGTTTGCCTTGGAGCATAAAAAGCCCTTGCCGCCTTATCCCCACCGCATTGCGGTCATTACCTCCGGCGCTGGTGCGGCTATCCATGATATTCTGCGGGTGCTGCGCAAGCGGTATCCCCTGAGTAAGGTGTTGCTGCTGCCGGTGCGGGTCCAGGGAGAGGAGGCCCCACGGGAGATTGTCGGGGCCATTCGGTACGCCAACCGCTGGCAGTTGGGCGATGTGATTTTAACGGGCCGGGGCGGCGGCTCCATGGAGGACCTGTGGGCGTTCAATGATGAACGGGTGGCACGGGCCATCTATGAATCGGAAATTCCGGTGGTGTCGGCGGTGGGCCATGAACCGGATGTCACCATTGCGGATTTTGTGGCCGATGTCCGGGCAGCCACGCCGTCCAACGGCGCGGAATTGATTGCTCCTGATCAGACGGAGCTGCGGCAGCGTTTGGGGGCGTATGAAAAGCGGCTGAGCGCCGCCATGGAGCGGCGGCTGAAGCTGTCGCGGCAGCAGTTGGACGCGCTGAGCAGCCGCCGGGTGCTCCAAAGTCCCATGCACTACATTGAGGACCGGCGGCTGATGCTGGACCGGGTGCAGGACCGGCTGATTCTGGCAGCCCAGCACCATCTGGAGCGGAAGCGGCGGAATTTTTCTGCACTGGCCGCAGCCCTGGACGCCATGAGCCCGTTGAAGGTTCTGGCCCGTGGCTACTCGGTGGTGAAACAGCAGGGCCATGTGGTAAAATCGATGGAACAGCTGGCGGTGGGCCAACAGGTGCAGCTTTGCCTGTCCGACGGCAGCGCCCTGGCCCGGATTGAGGAATTAAAGAAGGAGGACACATCCCATGGAACAGTCCAAAACCTTTGAAGCGTCGGTACAACGTCTCGAGGAGATTGTACGGCGGATGGAGAGCGGAGAACTGCCGCTGGAAGAGGCCCTGTCCCTGTTTGAAGAGGGAACGGCCCTGGTCAAATCGGCCAACGCCCTGCTGGATGCGGCGGAGCTGACGGTGGTCAAACTGAAAAAGGGCGCTGATGGTGCGCCGGAGGAAATGGAGTTTGAAAGCCATGAGTGAGTTTCAAGAGCAACTGCAACAATATGTAGACGCGGCAGAACGGTTTCTGAACCAGCAGTTTGTATGGGAGCCCGCGCCCCAGAAGACGCTGCTGGATTCCATGCGCTATAGCCTGCTGGCCGGCGGCAAGCGGCTGCGGCCGGTGCTGACCATGGAATTTTGCCGGGCCGCTGGGGGCGATTGGCAGAAGGCCGTTCCGTTTGGCTGCGCCCTGGAAATGATTCACACTTACAGCCTGATTCATGACGATCTGCCTTGCATGGACAATGACGATTTCCGTCGGGGCCGTCCCACCAACCATAAAGTCTACGGGGAAGCTATGGCAGTGCTGGCCGGTGATGCGCTGCTGACGGCAGCCTTTGAGACGGCGGCGGCTGCCGATGCCGCACCGGCAGTCCTTGCCAAAAACGTGGCCATTTTGGCAGGCTGCGCCGGTGCCCGCGGTATGGTGGGAGGTCAGGTTCTGGACCTGGAAGGGGAGAACCGTCCGCTGGAAGCCGACTATATCCACCAGCTCCAGCAGATGAAGACGGGCGCACTGCTGCGGGCTGCCTGCCTGATGGGCGTCACCACCGCTGGGGGCAGTCCGGAGATGGTGCAGGCGGCGGCGGAGTACGCCGACGGCGTAGGCCTGGCCTTCCAGATTCGGGATGATATTCTGGATGTCATCGGCGACGCCGAAAAGCTGGGCAAGGCCACGGGCATGGACGAGCACAAAAACACCTTTGTTCGGCTCTACGGTGTGGACCGCTGCCAAAAGATGGTGGAGGAGGAGACGGACCGGGCCGTTGCAGCCCTGTCGGTATTCCCAACGCCGGAGTTTCTGCGGGACCTGGCCCATTGGCTGGTCCGGCGCGATCACTGAATTTCCTGTGCCGCACGACACCGTGCGGCATTTTTTTCGCGTTGTCGATGAATATTATCTTGTATATACATTCATTGTATGGTACACTACTAGATATTGAACAGACGCGTTTTGCTTTCTGAACACGATAGAATGGTTGTGACGTTTTGACACTGCTGAATACGATCCACTCCCGCGAGGCGCTGTTGCAGCTGACACCGGAGCAGCAGAAGCAGCTCTGTCGGGAGATCCGGGAGTTCCTGGTGGAACACATCTCCCGTACCGGCGGCCACCTGGCCTCCAACCTGGGTGTAGTGGAGTTGACGCTGGCGCTGCATCTGGTATTTGATACAGCCCAAGACCGCATTATCTTTGATGTGGGCCACCAGGCCTATGTCCATAAGATTCTGACGGGACGGCAGGAGCAATTCCGGCAGCTGCGGACCTTCGGCGGCATTGCCGGATTCCCCAAACCGTCGGAGAGCGAGCACGATGCCTTTATTGCGGGCCATGCTTCCAATGCGGTCTCCGTGGCCCTGGGCATGGCACGGGCCAGAACGCTGCAAAAGCAGGATTACAGCGTCATTGCCCTATTGGGCGACGGTGCGCTCACCGGCGGCTTGGCTTACGAGGGACTCAACGATGCCGGGGCCAGTGGGGAACCACTGATTGTCATTCTCAATGACAACGGCATGTCCATCACCCCCAATGTCGGCGGTATTTCGCGCCACTTGAAGCTGATTCGCACGAAACCGGGCTATCTGGGCATTAAAATGGCATACCGCAAGTTCACCAGAGCCATCCCCGGCGGCAATGCCCTCTATCGGGCCACCCATCGGCTGAAAGCCTTCCTCAAACGTCACCTGATTGGCATCACACTGTTTGAGGATCTGGGCTTTAACTACATTGGTCCCGTAGACGGCAGCAACGTCCGCCGCCTGACGGAACTGCTGCGCTATGCCAGGGAAATGCAGGAACCGGTGCTGCTCCATGTGATAACAAAAAAAGGTTCCGGCTATGGGCCCGCTGAGGAAAAACCCGACCAGTTCCATGGCGTTGGAGCGTTTGACACTGCTTCCGGCGCCACCCAGCCGTCCAAATCCGTGACCTTCTCCGCCACCTTCGGCAATACCATGCAGGAGTTGGCAGCGGAGGATCCGCGCATCTGCGCCATTACGGCAGCCATGAAGCCCGGTACGGGACTGGATGGCTTTGCCGCCGCCTATCCGGACCGCTTCTTTGATGTGGGCATTGCCGAGGGGCATGCCGTGGCCATGGCGGCAGGTCTGGCCAAGCAGGGTATGATTCCTGTGGCGGCTATCTACTCTACGTTTTTGCAGAGAGCCTTTGACATGATGCTCCACGATGTGGGTTTGCTGAATCTCCATGTGATTTTTGCCGTGGACCGGGCGGGATTGGTAGGAGAGGACGGCGAGACCCACCACGGCGTCTTTGATATCGGCTATCTCCAGCAGGTTCCCGGCATGCAGATTTTGTGTCCGGCCAATCAGGCAGAGCTGCGGACACTGCTGCGGAAAGCTGCTTTGGAAATGACGGGGCCGGTGGCTGTCCGGTATCCCCGAGGCGGCGATGGATTTTTGAAATCCGTCTGTACCGAGCCATGTTTGCGGGAGGGAACGGATATTACGCTGGTGTCTTACGGCACCATGATCAATACGGTGCTGGAGGCGGCGGTATCGCTGAAACAGCAGGGCATCCATGCAGAAGTGGTCAAGTTGACCCAGATCAAGCCCCTGGACATGACGCCGGTGCTGGAATCGGTGCGCAAAACGGGCAGACTCTTTGTGGCGGAGGAGACGGTGGACGCCGGATGTCTGGCCAATCAGCTGTTTGCCCGCTTGGAACAGGAGGGCATTGCCGCCGCAGTTGGCAAGAGAAATTTTGGGGATTCCTATGTGACCCATGGCGCGGTGTCCAAGCTGTACGAGGCCACGGGCATGGATTGTGCAGGTCTGTTGGCGGGAATCCGGGAGGTACTGGACCATGAAGCATAAGGAAAGACTGGACGTGCTGCTGGTGTCCCGGGGCTTGGCGGAGACGCGAACCAAGGCCCAGGCCATCATTATGAGCGGTGACGTCTATGTAGGCGGCCAGAAGGCCGATAAACCGGGGATGTCCTATGAAGATACTGTGGAAATCGAGGTGCGGGGGCAGGCCTGTCCCTATGTGAGCCGCGGCGGATTGAAGCTGGAAAAGGCGCTGCGGGACTTTGGCGTGGACCCCACCGGCTACGTTTGCAGCGACTCTGGTGCTTCCACCGGCGGCTTTACGGATTGCCTGTTGCAGCAGGGGGCGGCCAAGGTGTTCGCCATTGATGTGGGATATGGACAGCTGGCCTGGAAAATTCGCCAGGACCCCCGGGTAGTCTGCATGGAGCGGACCAATATCCGCTATGTGCAGCCGGAAGACTTAGGAGAGCCACTGGACCTGTCGGTGGTGGATGTTTCCTTTATTTCCCTGAAAATTGTTCTGCCTGCCATTGCCCGGCTGCTGAAGCCCACGGGACAGGTTTTATGCCTGATTAAACCCCAGTTTGAGGCCGGCAAGGAGAAGGTGGGGAAAAAGGGCGTGGTCCGGGACCCGGCAGTGCACCAGGAGGTGCTGGAGCACTTTGTGGCGTTGGCCGATGAACTGGGATTTACCATCCGCAATCTGACCTTCTCACCGGTCAAGGGGCCGGAGGGCAATATAGAATTTCTGGGCCATTTGAGCCGGGAAGCCGGAGTGCGGAACGTTCCCGATTTGGCGGCCCTGGTGGCCGAAGCCCATGAAACATTGAAGGGACAAACCGTATGAAAGTAGTCATGACCCCCAATCCCTACCGGGATCGGAATTTCAAATATGCCGACCAGGCCGAGCAGATTTTGCGCGCCGCCGGTGTGGAAACGCGGCTGTGTTTGCCCTTCGGCGTGGATAAAAACTTTGAATTGCCCGCCAACAAGACGTTTTCCAATCTCAATGAAGAATTGAAGTCGGCGGATATGCTGATCTGCTTCGGTGGTGACGGCACCATACTCCATTCCTCCAAAGCCGCTACCTATCATGGAATTCCCGTTTTGGGCGTCAATATCGGAACCATGGGCTTTATGGCGGAATTGGAGGCCGGAGAGCTGAACCAGCTGTCCCGGCTGGCGTCGGGCCAGTATTCTATTGAAAAGCGTATGATGCTGTCGGTGGAGGTCCAGCATGAGGGCCAGATCATCTATACGGACACAGCCCTGAATGATATTGCCATCACCAAAGGGGCGGTGGCACGGGTCATCCAGATGGAGGTCCTGTGCGACGGCGTCCAGGCGTACAGCTTTGCTGGCGACGGCGTGTTGATTTGTACCCCTACGGGATCCACGGCCTATTCCATGTCGGCGGGCGGCCCTTTGGTGGAGCCGACAGCGAGAAATATTATCGTCACGCCCATCTGTGCCCATACGGTCCAGGCCCGGGCGTTCGTCACGTCCAAGGACCGGGAAATCACTGTGCGCATCGGTAAGACCGGGCGAAAAAACGCCTTTTTGTCCACCGATGGGGGCCGTGCCATTCGGCTGAATCTGGGCGATATTGTCCGTGTCCGGCGCTCCCGCTATGAGACGCGGTTGGTCCGTCTGAAACGGACCAGCTTTTTTGAGATCATCAACAACAAGTTCTTTGACAAGTGAGGTGTCGTATGAAAACCCAAAGACAAGCGAAGATCATGGAGATCATCACCAGCCGCAACATCGAAACCCAGGAGCAGCTTTTGGAAGCGCTGCAGCAGAGCGGTTACCAGAGCACCCAGGCCACCATTTCCCGGGACATCAAGGAACTGCGCATTGTCAAAGAGCTGACACCCATGGGCAGCTATCGGTATACGGCGGCCACGGCGGAAAAAACAGGCACCTTTTCCAACCGGCTCAATACCATTTTCCGCGAGTGCGTCACCCATTACGACTACGCCCAAAACATGGTGGTGATCAAAACCATGCCGGGGCTTGCCAATGCTGCCTGTGCGGCCATCGACGCCATGGATATGTCGGTGGTGGTGGGCACTCTGGCCGGTGACGATACAGCCTTTCTCGTCATGCGGGATACGGCTGCGGCCGCCGCGTTCTGTTCTGAGATCAAAAAACTCCTGGAGTAAAAGGGGAACCGCCATGCTTTCCGTGCTGCATATTGAAAATATTGCCGTCATTGAACAGGCGGATATTACCTTTGATGCGGGATTTAACGTGCTTACCGGCGAGACTGGTGCCGGTAAATCCATTGTCATCGACGCCATCAGCGCCATTTTGGGCGAACGGGCCTACCGGGACGTGATTCGTACCGGCTGTGACAAGGCCTTTGTCAGTGCCGTGTTTACCGGTATCGGCCCTCTGGATTGGTTTACAGAAAATCAGGTGGAGTATCAGCCGGAGGAACTGCTGATTCAGAGAGAAATCTGGCTGGATGGTAAAAATGTCTGCCGGGTCAATGGCCGTCCTGTTACAGTGGCGCTGCTGAGAAAGCTGGGTATTCAGCTGATTAACATCCACGGCCAGCACGATTCCCAACAGCTGTTCGATGAGGCAAACCACCTGCGGTATTTGGATTTGTTTGCCAAGGATGAAGCCGAATTGGCCGCCTATACGGCGGCCTTTGAAACGGTACAGCAGACGAGAGCGGAAATCCGCCGCTTGTCCATGGACGAAAGCGAAAAGCTGCGGCGGGTGGAAACGCTGCGCTATCAGATCGAGGAAATCGAGGGTGCCAAGCTGAAACCCGGCGAAGACGAACAGCTGGAAGCGCTGCGCAAACGGCTGCAAAACTCGGAGAAGATGAAAAGCGGCCTGTGTGCGGCGGTCAACGCGCTGTACGGCGGCGAGGACAGCGACGGCGCATGCAGTCTGCTGACCGATGCTGAGCGCTCCCTGGGCAGTCTGTGCCGGTTTGATGAAAGTCTGGAGCCGCTGCAAACCCGCCTGACCGACGCCGCGTATTTGATTCGGGATATCACCGAGGAGCTGCGGGACCTCCGCGATAGTCTTTCCTTTTCGGAGGGGGAGCTGGAGCAGCTGGAGGAACGGCTGGACGTCATTCACAAGCTGCGGCGCAAATACGGCGCCACTTGTGTGGACATTTTGGAATTTCTGGAGAAATGCCGTCGGGAGCTGGATGAAATCGAATTTTCCAGTGACCGCCTGGAGCAGCTGCAAAAGGATTTGGAAAAGCAGGAAGCCAAGGCGAAAAAGGCTGGTCTTGCCCTACGGAAAATTCGTAAAACTGCGGCGGACGCTCTGGCGGAACGTATTTTATCAGAGCTGGTCCAGCTGGATATGCCTAAAGTGCAGTTTGTCTGCCAGTTTGAAGAATTGGAACTGACGGCCACGGGTATGGATGAGGTGCGGTTCCTTATGTCGGCCAACGTGGGCGAGGATTTGAAACCCATGAGCAAAGTGGCCTCCGGCGGCGAGCTGGCCCGTATCATGCTGGCGCTGAAAAATGTGCTGGCGGAGCAGGACCATGTACCAACACTGATTTTTGACGAAGTGGATGCCGGTGTCAGTGGCCAGGCGGCCCAGAAAGTGGCGGAAAAACTCTGCCAGGTTGCCCGAACGAAGCAAATCCTCTGTGTGACCCATCTGGCCCAGCTGGCAGCCATGGCCCATACTCATCTGTATATTTCCAAGGCAGTCCGAAAGGGAAGAACATATACCTCTGTGACGCCCCTGGATATGGAGGGCCGGAAACAGGAGATTGCCCGCATCATCGGCGGCGCGGTCATCACGGATACGACGCTGAAAAGCGCGGAAGAGATGCTGCGCCATTGACAAGCGAAATTTTTTGTGGTATATTGCAAACTGTTAAATGCGTAGAAGGGAAATAGTAGCGTCGTCAAACCCTCAAAGAGAGCCGGTGGTTGGTGGAAACCGGCAGGGAAGCGGCGGGAATACCTCCCGGAGCGGCGGCCTGAAACGAGAAGGAGTAGGGCTCGACGGGCGCGCCCGTTACAGCGCCGGAGTATGTTTGTACTCCATGAGGCTGCCTTTGCGAGAGGGCGGCGAACAGAGGTGGTACCGCGTATAATTACGCCCTCTGCTCCACAGGAGCAGGGGGCTTTTCTGTTGCCTGTGGCGATTTGTAAAAAATCAGAAAAGGAGATATCACCAAATGAAAGTCTATGACGAACTGGTAGCCCGCGGCCTGATCGCCCAGGTTACCAATGAAGAAGAAATCCGGGAAATGATTGACAATGGCAAAGCCACCTTCTATATTGGCTTTGACCCCACGGCCGACAGTCTCCATGTGGGCCACTTTATGGCCCTGTGCCTGATGAAGCGGCTGCAAATGGCGGGCAACCGTCCCATTGCCCTCATCGGCGGCGGCACAGCTATGATTGGCGACCCCTCAGGCCGTACCGACATGCGCTCCATGATGACCCAGGAGACCATCCAGCACAACTGCGACTGCTTCAAAAAGCAGATGGAGCGGTTTATTGAGTTTGGTGAGGGCAAGGCCCAGATGGTAAACAATGCCGATTGGCTGTTAAAACTCAACTATGTAGATTTTATCCGGGAGATCGGCGCTTGCTTCTCCGTCAATAACATGCTGCGGGCCGAGTGCTTCAAGCAGCGCATGGAGAAGGGCCTGAGCTTCCTGGAGTTCAACTACATGCCCATGCAGTCCTACGACTTCTACTACCTGTTCCAGCATTACGGCTGCAATATGCAGTTCGGCGGCAACGACCAGTGGAGCAATATGCTGGGCGGCACCGAGCTGATTCGCCGCAAGCTGGGCAAGGACGCCCACGCCATGACCATCACCCTGCTGCTGAACTCCGAGGGCAAGAAGATGGGCAAGACAGCTTCCGGCGCCGTGTGGCTGGACCCCAACAAAACCAGCCCCTTCGAGTTCTTCCAGTATTGGCGTAATGTGGGCGATGACGATGTGCTCAAGTGCATCCGGATGCTGACGTTCCTGCCTTTGGAGCAAATCGACGAGATGGACAAGTGGGAGGGCAGCCAGCTCAACGAGGCCAAGGAGATTCTGGCGTATGAGCTGACGAAACTGGTCCACGGTGAAGAGGAGGCTGAAAAGGCTAAGACGGCAGCCCATGCGCTGTTTGCCGGTGGTGGGGATGATTCCAACATGCCCACCACGGAATTGACCGCTGACCAGCTCACCGATGGCGGCATTGGCATTCTGAGCCTGCTGACGGCTTGTGGTCTGACCAAGAGCAACGGTGAAGCCCGCCGTCTGGTTCAGCAGGGCGGCATCTTTGTGGAAGAGGAAAAGGTCACTGCCGTTGATCTGACCATTTCTGAGGCACAGCTCCGCGACGGCGTGAAAATCCGTAAAGGCAAAAAGGTCTACCATAAAGCTATTCTGGCGTAAACACAACTGTAAGCAATCAAAACGGCGTACCGTGAAACGCATCACGGTACGCCGTTTTTTAGATGTAATTATTGAACGTGATCGATGTAGCCTTCGGCACACAGCAGCTCAGCCAGCAGCACCGCGCCGCCGGCAGCGCCGCGGAGGGTATTATGGCTCAGGCAGACGAACTTGTAGTCGTACTGGGTGTCGGGACGCAGACGGCCAATGGAAACGGCCATGCCGTTTTCCAGGTTCCGGTCCAGCTTCGTCTGGGGACGGTTGTCCTCCTCAAAGTAGTGGAGGAACTGCTTGGGGGCGGAGGGCAGATTCAATTCCTGGGCACGACCGGAGAATGCGGCCCAGTCGGCCTTGATCTGCTCCATGGAGGGCTTTTCCTTGAAGCTCATAAAGCAGGCGGCCATGTGACCGTTGGAAACGGGGACGCGAAGGCACTGGGCCGTAATGGCGGGACCCTCAGCGTTAGCGATGTGATCGCCGTCCACATGACCCCACAGCTTTAAGGGCTCCTGCTCGGACTTCTCTTCCTCGCCGCCAATGTAGGGAATGACGTTGTCTACCATCTCAGGCCACGTCTCAAAGGTTTTTCCTGCGCCGGAAATGGCCTGATAGGTGCAGACCAGAGCCTTCTCCACGCCGTATTTCAGCAGGGGATGGAGGGCGGGAACGTAGCTTTGCAGAGAACAATTGGACTTGACCGCCACAAAGCCGCGCTTGGTGCCCAGACGCTTGCGCTGGGATTCAATGACCTTGATGTGGTCGGCGTTGATTTCCGGCACCACCATGGGCACGTCGGGGGTCCAGCGGTGGGCGGAGTTGTTGGAAACCACCGGGCACTCAGCTTTGGCGTACCGGTCTTCCAAAGCCTTGATTTCCTCTTTCTTCATATCCACGGCGCAGAATACGAAGTCCACCATGGCGGCAATCTTCTCCACGTCGGCTTCGGCGTCCATGACTACCATGTCCTTGGCCCAGGCGGGCATCTCGGACTCCATGGCCCAGCGGTTGCCCACGGCCTCGGCATAGGTCTTACCGGCACTGCGGCTGCTGGCCGCGAGAACAACGGTCTCAAACCAGGGGTGGTTGTCGGTGAGGGTGATAAAGCGCTGACCTACCATACCGGTGGCACCGATGATACCCACTTTGTATTTCTGTTCCATTTTCCATTCTCCTTTATA
>DVJJ01000099.1 GCA_018716875.1 Candidatus Avoscillospira avistercoris | reverse complement strand
ACACTCATACCACTGTCTCGGCACTCGGATACAATCTGTACCCACTGTGCCAGTTTGTTCTGCTCGTTGTATGCTCGTAGTCCACTGTTCATAATAATACCTCCGCTTCGCTGGCAGTGTACGACACTACCATGCACTGTTTGACACTACACGGAGGTATTGTTTCATATTACACATATTGGAACAAGGTGTGATTAGATTTTACGCTTACGCTCTTCTGCTGTGCCGGGTTTGACGGTTACGGTGCAATCATGCCGGTCCGCTGTAATTTTGGTTCATTCTGCGGGCTCCAAAAGGCCCATGCACTCCAACAGGACGGTGCCGATGGGCAGGTTTTCCTGCACATAGGCTTCGCCGTTGGCCGCATAGAGTTGGAGCACGGTTTCCTGCCAGTGGTCGAAGTAGTCCTGGGCATCGGCAGCATCATAGGCGATAGCCTCGCCGCCCAGGAGATTGTCCAGCAGACTACAGAGTACCGCCCCGCGCAGGCCCTCGCTGTCGTTCCGAAGGAAAGCGTAAATGCAGTATCGGAGGGTCGCGTTGTTCGTCTGGGCATCGAAAGAGAGCAGCATGCCGGTTTCAACGGGGTGGGCGCTGAAATAGGCAACAGTGCTGTCGGCCTCCGGCGGCGTGGAACAGATCGTCGCTACCAGACGGTCAACCTCTTGGTACTGTGTCATCATGGCGGGAATCTGGTAGTCCAGGGACCAAAGGAGAATCTCAGCTGTCCGGTTGCCCGCAAAGTACTCCACGCCGAATTCCTCCGCCATGGCTGCGGCGTACTCCTTCATATCCTCAAAGGTGGGCTCCCCGATCAGGTTGGGACTGGTCAGCCCCTCCACGTCGCCGGGATGGATGGATTGGAGCAGCGCTTCCAGGATGATTCTGCGGTTGTCGGTGATGCTGCCGTCCAGCAGTTGGGAAATGCTGTAATGCAGGGTATCATCCCCATACCAGCACAGGGTCCGATAGACGGTATCGTTGACGTTGAGCGGTTGGCCCTGGTCCAGAGTTTGTTCCAGCTGGCCCATCAGGTCCTCCAGAACCAGCTGGATGCCCGGCCCGGAGTTCAGATAGAAGTGGGCCATGGCCTGGGCATAGCAGGACTGGTACAGGGACAGAACGTAGTGGTCGCCCTGGGGGATGGCGGCGAACGCCATTGCCGCGCTGGACAAAGACGCAGGAAACCGCTGCTGGATGGAGGGATCCCAGCCTTTGCCCTCCTCCGGCTCCCACAGCTCTGTCAGCTGCAATACGGCATTTTCGTCCCGCTGGAAGGTAAAGACCATGGGCAGTTCGCCGCTGATGCCGGATGGATCGATGGCGGTATGGTCGCCGGAAAAGGCCTGATACACCACATAGGCATAGGCCGTCACCGTGCCGTCGGCGGCAGTTTCGGTGCCAAGGAGCCAGTGGGCCTCCGTCAAATAGTCGTCCGGTTCCACCTTGTCGCCGCACCAGTTGGCCACAGCGGCTTGGATGGCTTCATCCAGGCTGGTGGGCGTCGGCTGCACCTCGGTGAAGAGAATATGGGCGCCGTCGCCTGTTACCAACTGCAATTCGCCAATCAGACCGCTGCCAATCTCGATGGAAACCGTTTCGGCGTGTTCCGTGGTGACGGTTTCGGTGCCGCCGTTGAAAGGCTCCCGCAGCTCGGACCAGGGGCCCATACCGCCGGTCCAGGAAGCCGTGTCAATCCACAGTGCCGTCTCCGGAATGGCTGCACCGCTGCGGGCGGCCACCCGAATCACCCGCCCGTCCCGGCTGACGGCCACCTCTGCGTAGCGCTCCGAGGAGGTGTAGACTTGGCTGGTGCCGATGGTGGTGTCCAGCGCCAGCGTCCGGGTGACGGCGTCAGCGGTCCGGTCATAGACAAAGAGACCGAAAAAGCCGTGGAAAATCACCATATCGTCGTCCGCGTAGTCAATCAGCACGTCCTGATGGGCGGAGGCTTTGGGGTCGGGGTTGGAGACCGGCAGGCTGGGTAAACGGTTGGCTGCCGCTTCCAGCCGGGACATGAGTTCGGGGTGGAGGGCGGTGTATTGCTCTCCATGCTGCATAACGGGTGTGCCGTCCTCAAGACGGAAGATGGGATGCTCGCGCACGCTGATGGGTTCGCCGCCCTCGGTGGGTGTCTCCGTGGCGGTCAGAAGATAATAGGTGTCCGGCACAGGGACCGCTGGAGCGGCGGAGGATTTGACCATAACATCAAAGTAAATTTCATTGGCCAGAAAACTATCTGGGTCCTCAATGGGGGTCTCCACGCCGTTGCGCACCTGGGATAGGGTGGAGGTGACCTGGGAAGTGGCGGTATCGGCTGCATCAGCAGGAACGGTTTCTGTGTCGGGGTTGACCGTATCCGCGCCGGTGAACGTGCAGGCCACGCAGACCGCTGCCAGCACCACCACCGCCACGACAGCGGGAAGTGCAACTTTAGGTTTTTTTACAATGCGGCCCAGACGCACCTTGAGGCTCCGCTTGCCGGAGGTCATGGTGGTGGCAGTCGAGAGGATGCCGGCGGACGGCCGCCGGACGGCCACCATATCCACCAGCGTTCGGCCGTAGGCCAAACGCTGTTCGGTGCCCAATGCCTGGATGGCGGCTTCGTCGCAGGCCAACTCGCTGTCGGCACGGGAGAGGACCGCCGCCAGCCAGACCAGGGGATCGAACCAGTAGAGCGCTAGAAGGGCGCTGCGGACCAGCGCCCAGACATGGTCGCCGTGGCGGTAATGGCACAGTTCATGGGTCAGCACATGGCGGAGATATTCCTCCGATTGCAGCGCCCGTGGCGTCAGGTAGACGGCGGGCCGGAACAGGCCGAAGAGACAGGGAGAGACGATGGCATCGGTGACGTAGACCGGCAGGGGAGAACCCTCCACCGGCACTGCCCGCCGTGTCGTTCGCAGCTGCCGCCGGAACCGGAGGTTCACCGCCACCAGCCAAAGGACAGCTGCTATGGTTCCGGCAGCCCACACCCCATAGGCAATTTGCCGCCAGGGCAGGGCCGGTTCCGGCTGGGATGCCGCATCCGTGACCACAGGCACGTCTGGTTCCGCCGGGATGTCCGGCTGCGGCGTTTGGCTGACGGCCGGCAGCTCCACCGGTTCAAACCGGGGATTGGAGGTCTCCGGTGATTCCGGTTCGGAAACCGCCGCCGTTTGGGCGGGGGTCTCCCAGCGCTGGGACAGGGCTTCCGCGCCGGACAGGACGCTGAAAGACGCCGGCAGCAGCGTCACGGGAAGGACCAGCCGCAGTACCACCAGCAGCCAAAGCCCATACTGTAACCGGCGGCTGATGCTGTTGCGGAACAGAAACCGCAAAGCGGCCAACGCCAGAATCAACACCGAGGAAGTGAGCAGCAGTTCCTTCATGGCTCGTTCGCCTCCTGTTCCGCACGCCGCAGAATTTCGTACAGTTCTTCAATATCCGTCTGGCTCAGCGCTTTTTGTCCGGCCATGGAGGAGACCATCAGCTGGAGACTGCCGTGGTAGACCTTGTTGAGAAACTGTTCCGTTTCCCGTGCTACCACCTGGTCCCGGGGCACCGCTGCATGGTAGAGCTTGGAGCGGCCGCCGGTCTCCACCCGAACCGCGCCCTTTTCCGCCATACGGCCCAGCATGATGAAAATGGTGGCCTTGCTCCATCCGGTGTCGTCGGCCATGGCTTTCACCAGCTGCGCCACAGTCCGGGGGGAGGAGTCCCACAAAAGATTCATCAGCTTCCATTCGCCGTCGGACAGGGAGAGTTTTTCGTCCATGGTGTATCCCTCGCTTTCTGAAAAAGGTTAACAGCTGTTATCTATTTTCACCATACCAGAAAGGTTAACAGATGTCAACCTCTTTTTTCACATCGCATCTGGAACTGCTGGGCCCGCCGTTCTGTCCATTGCTATTTCTACCGGAGTATGGTATTCTGAGAATTGCGGCATCGCTGGGCGATAATGACCGTGGTGTACCCGTCCTCCAGGTCGATACCGGCGTTGGTGATCAGCGTTTCGCCGCCGGAGCGCAAAACCTGCGTATACCAGGAGGTGGCGGTCACATCGTCAACCGGCGCGTTTTCGGGGCTGATGGTCCCCCTGAATGACGGCAAAGGGCGTCAGATCGCCGCCGGCGGCCTCCTGGAGCCGGTCGAAAAATTCCAGCGTCCATTGAATCTGCGCGTCTGTGTCATCGTCCTGGGCCGTGTGTTCTTCCAGCGTCCGGACGCCCAGCGTCAGCAGGGGCTCGGCGGCGCGGACGTCCCACAGATCCATCTCTGCGTACCGGCTGGCCAGCTCATTGCCCATCTCCTGGGCGTTGCGCAGCAGAATCCGCTGTACCAGATAGAATCCCAGCACGGCAACCAGCATAAAAACGATGGCCAGAATGCCGGTGATCCGGTAACTCCACCGCCAGGATTGTTTATACTGTCTGTATGGATGTTTCAAAGGGGCTTCCTCTCTTTCCCATGGTTCTAGGAAAAAGCATACTATACTTTGCCCGGCTTTACAAGCCAAAGTCCGCAGCCGGGAGGGGCGGCGTCGTTCCCTGGTATTGTTTTATGGAAAACTGTTGTTACCAGAGGAAAAATAATGTATACTGGAATATATAAACAGCCCATAAAACAGAAAGGAAGTTACTGAAATCCAGAAAAAGGAAACTTCTTTCCATGTGTTGATGGTATCTGATTGAAGGGGGAATGGAGGATATGAAAAAGGCAATCAAACAATCCACCTTATTGACGGCACTGAATCTGGGCACCATTGTGCTGGTTCTGATGATGACAGCCGCGTTTGTGCTGTCCATTTCCACCAATAAACGCGCAATGCAGATGTATGAGGACGAAAAGGAGCTGACGCTGGCAGCCCAGCAATTTCTCGATGCGTCCGGATATCTGACCGATCAGGCGAGGGCCAGTGCGGCCACGGGCAATATAACGTATTACAACAACTATCAATACGAAGTAAACGTGGCGCAAAACCGGGAAGTCGGATACAGCCGAATGGAGGCAATCGGTCTGACAGCTGAGGAAGAGGCAATCATGGCCGAGATGTCCCAGATTTCCAATGATCTGGTGCCGCTGGGGGAAAAAGCCATGTCCGCGGCCATGGCCGGTGATATTCAGACGGCAATCCAATATGTATTTGGAACGGCGTACACCACGAACCTGAGCAAAATCCAATCGCTGCAAGAGGAATTTGTGCAGTCGTTCCAAAATCGGATGGCTGCGGAAATTGAGCGCCAGCAGATCTATGTTGTCGTGGTGCAGGTGATTGTAATCGTCTTTATGTGTATCATTGTTCTCTTCCAGCTGCTCAGCACCCTGTTTGTCCGTAAAAAGGTCATTCGGCCCCTGAAGCTTATCCAGGGGGAGATGACGGAGTTTTCCAAAGGCAATATGTCGGCCACCGTTGCCATGGAGGCGGACACGTCGGAACTGGGTATGCTGGTCCACTCGGTGAACCGCATGCGAGAGACGTTAAGGGGCCTGATTCTGGATATTGAAAACAAGCTGACGCAAATGGCGAAGGGCGATTTGAATATTCAGATGGATGTGGAGTATATCGGCGACTTTGCCGATATCGAAAACTCCATCAAGCAGATCAGCATGGCCCTAAGCGATGCGCTCCGGGAGATCAATATTGCTTCCGATCAGGTGTCGGCGGGCGCGGACCAGGTGGCCAGCGGCGCACAGGCTTTGAGCCAGGGCGCCACCGAACAGGCCAGCTCGGTGGAAGAGCTTTCCGCAACGCTGCAAAACATCAATGAAAAAATCGGGCAGAATGCCCAGTCTGCCGATTCGGTCAGTGCGCTGACCATAGCCACTGGAAACAAAATCCATCAGAGCAAACAGAAGATGCAAGACCTGGTCAATGCCATGGAGGAGATTAAGCAGACGTCCCAGCAGATTCAGGGCATTGTCAAGGCCATTGACGATATCGCGTTCCAGACCAACATTCTGGCACTGAACGCGGCGGTGGAGGCCGCCCGGGCCGGCAGCGCCGGCAAGGGCTTTGCCGTTGTGGCGGATGAAGTGCGCAATCTGGCCGGTAAATCGGCGGAAGCATCTAAAAACACCCAGGAATTGATTCAAAATTCCATACAGGCTGTGGAGCATGGCAGTGTGTTGGCCATCGACGCATCGCAGGTGTTGGAGGAGACGGCGGCAGATGCAGAGCGTGTCATGGAATCCATCAAACAAATTGCCGAAGCGTCGGCGGAAGAAGCCCAGGCCACCAGCCAGATTGCATTGGGATTGGATCAGGTTGCCAGCGTGGTGCAGACCAACTCCGCCACCGCCGAGCAGAGCGCGGCGGCCAGTCAGGAGTTGTCGGGCCAGGCCAGTATGCTGCGGTCCCTGGTGGGCCAGTTCAAGCTCGTCTAGGAACGCTCCGGATACGCCGTTGAAAAGCCTGCTGCATACCAGTCCGATGTGCCTGCGGTATCGTTCAGCGTGGACGACAGCAAATATTAAAGCTGTTGGCGTATTACCGGTGTAATCCGGTACAGGTCATATGAAAGGAAACCCATCCGTTCCGCCCGAACAGGGCGGAACGGATGGGTTTTTTGTTTAAGAAAGGGGAATGGTCAGGGGTTCCGGTGGGGTGACGATGTCGGTATAGCTGAGGGAGGCGGTCAGCGTATCCCAGCTGTAGCCGGTCAGATAGTAACAGCACCGGGCAGGATGTTCAGGGCCGTCGGCCATCAGGCAGGAATAAGGGCAGGGCGTCATAGGCGTCTCCGGCGGTCTCCGGCAGCGTCTCCACGGCCAGCTCCCGTTTTCGCCGCCGCAGCTCGTCCCGGCACACGTTGATGAGAATGCGAATCAGCCACGTCTCAAAATACTGGGGCTGCCGCAATTTCCGGTAGTTTCGGTATCCTTTGTATACCGCTTCATCCACGGCGTCAATGGCGGCGGCTTCGCCGCCCAACGTCAGCAGGGCAATGCCGTAAAGCTTGCCCTGCAGCGCTTCGGCGCGTTCCAGATAGTCCAGCTCGGTCAAGTCCATCGCCTCCTTTCCTTTTCTGCCCATTAGACGGGGAAGCGGGCCGGTTTGATTGCGGAACTAAGAAAAAAAGACTGCCAAGCAAACAAAACTTGACAGCCCTACTGAAATTCAACAATATCATTGGGGGTACAACCAATGATTCTGCATAGTTTTTCCAGTGTAACCATGGTGATATTTTTACCCTTTTTCAGAGAATCCAGAGTTTTGTTGTCAATACCGCCCTTTAAAAGTTGGTACTGTGACACCTGCATTCGCTCCATGGTTTTCCACAGCGGACTGTAGTCAAAAATGATACTCACCTCCGAAAGCGTTTGCGCAATACGACGGAATAGAGGGATTTTCTGAAAAAGGCCGGTGCCCTTGCGGGTACCGGCCTCGGTTATGATTGGCTTAGTACATGCCGCCCATGTCGGGAGCGGCGGGAGCCGGAGCGGGGGGCTCGGGCTTGTCGGCCACCAGGGACTCGGTGGTCAGGACACAGCTGCTAATGGAAGCGGCGTTCTCCAGAGCGGAACGGGTGACCTTGGTGGGGTCGACGATACCGGCAGGAATCATCTCCACATATTGCTCGGTGTAGGCGTTGTAGCCATAGCCCACCTTGCGGGAGCTCTTGATCTTCTCGAAGACCACGGAGCCGTCCACACCGGCGTTCTCAGCAATCTGACGGATAGGAGCCTGCAGCGCCTTGGCAATGATCTGGGCGCCGGTCTTCTCGTCGCCCTGCAGCTTGGCAACCAGCTTCTCAACAGCGGGGATGGCGTTGACATAAGCGGTACCGCCGCCGGCCACAATGCCTTCCTCCACGGCGGCACGGGTGGCGTTCAGGGCGTCCTCAATGCGGAGCTTCTGCTCCTTCATGGCGACCTCAGTCTGGGCGCCGACCTTGATGACAGCAACGCCGCCGGCCAGCTTGGCCAGACGCTCCTGCAGCTTCTCCTTGTCGTACTCGGAGGTAGTGACCTTCAGAGTGGCCTTGATCTCGTTGACGCGGTCGGCAATGGCCTTGCTGTCGCCCATGCCGTCGACGATAACGCTGTTGTCCTTGGAGACCTTCATCTGACGGGCACGGCCCAGATCGGGGATGTCCACTTCCTTCAGGTCCATGTTCAGATCGGAAGCAACGTAGGTGCCGCCGGTCAGAATGGCGATATCCTTCAGCATCTCCTTGCGGCGGTCGCCGAAGCCGGGAGCCTTGACGCAGACGCAGTTGAAGCTGCCGCGCAGACGGTTCACCAGCAGGGTGGACAGGGCATCGCCCTCCACGTCCTCAGCGATGATGACCATCTTCTTACCAGCCTGGACAATCTTCTCCAGCACGGGCAGAATCTCCTGGATGGTGGAAATCTTCTTGTCGGTGATCAGAATATAGGGGTCGTCCACGACGGCTTCCATCTTCTCGGTGTCGGTGACCATGTAGGGGGAGATATAGCCGCGGTCGAACTGCATGCCTTCCACGACCTCCAGACCGGTCTCAGCGGTCTTGGACTCCTCAATGGTGATGACGCCGGAGGAGGTGACCTTCTCCATGGCCTCAGCGATCAGCTTGCCGATCTCCTCGTCACCGGAGGAAACGGCGCCGACACGGGCGATATCGTCGCTGCCCTTGATGACCTCGGAATTGGCCTTGATGGCCTCCACGGCGGCGGCAACGGCCTTCTCGATGCCCTTGCGCATGACCATGGGGTTGGCGCCGGCGGTGACGTTCTTCAGGCCCTCGTGGATGATGGCCTGGGCCAGAACGGTGGCGGTGGTAGTGCCGTCGCCGGCCACGTCGTTGGTCTTGGTGGCGACCTCACGGACCAGCTGAGCGCCCATGTTCTCAAAGGCGTCCTCCAGCTCCACGTCCTTGGCGATGGTCACACCGTCATTGGTGATGAGGGGAGCGCCGAACTTCTTGCCCAGCACCACGTTGCGGCCCTTGGGGCCCAGGGTAACTTTCACGGTATTTGCCAGCTGATC
>DVJJ01000098.1 GCA_018716875.1 Candidatus Avoscillospira avistercoris | reverse complement strand
CCGCCGTCCGCCCCGGCGGGGCGGACCCAGCGCCATTCATATCATCATCCTACTCCTCAAGATCAACATCGCGGTCCTCACCCTGGTGCTGATATCCCAGCTGGTGCTCAGCTTCTTCGCCGAGCCGGAGGCCACCGCCGACCATGATCCGTCCACCCCCACCCCCTCGCCTACGGTCACTGCCACCCCCGCGCCCACGCCGGACGTCATCGGCCCTCCCGCCACGCCGGAGTGGGTGCAGGAAAATCTACTGGACATCAATGAGTACTCCCGACCCGGGATCGCCCTGGAGCAGGTCAATGGCGTGGTGGTCCACTATACCGGAAACCCCGGCACCACCGCCGAACAGAACCGCAGCTACTTCAACAACCTGGCCCAGACCCACGAGACCTACGCCAGCAGCAACTTCGTCATCGGCATGGACGGCACCATCATCTTGTGCGTGCCCATGGACGAGGTGGCCTACTGCACCGGCGAGCGCAACTACGACACGCTCTCCATCGAGGTCTGTCATCCCGACGACACCGGCGAGTTCACCCAAGAGGCCTACGACGCCCTGGTGCGCTTGGTGCAGTTCCTCATCGACCACTATCAGCTCCAGCGGGAGGACATCCTGCGCCACTACGACGTGATGGGCAAGGAGTGTCCCCGCTGGTTCGTGGAGCATCCGGAGGACTGGCAGGCCTTCCTGGATGAGTTCACCTACGCCCCCGACCCTGAGGACGCCGCGTAAAAGAAAAGGCGGCCCCGGAGCAGCAGCTCCGGGGCCGTTTTTTATGCCGGTCTCTCAGATTATCATGAGCTGCCCAAGCAGCGGCTCGAACCGGACGCCCTCCAGGGGGTCGCTTCCCTGGGCCAGAGTGTCCGCGGCGCACTGCTGGACGAAGGATACCGCCCGCCGGTTGGCCTCCGCCAGCTTCTCCCCCCGCAGCAGGCCCCCCAGCAAGACGCTGGCGTAGAGGTCCCCGGTGCCGGGAAAATGGGCGTCCACTTCCTCCGCGGCGGCGCAGCTCACCGCGCCGGTGGCGCGGTCCAGACAGACCGCCCCCACCTTTCCGCCCTGCACGTGGACCCCCGTCACCGCCACGGAGCGCCGCCCGTCCAGGGAGAGGGCCTCCAGCCAGCGGCGCAGGGTGGCCTCCTTGGGCCGCTCCTCATAGGGCTCTCCCAGCAGGAGGGATACCTCAGTGAGGTTGGGGGTAATGACATCCGCCAGAGCGGCAAGAGCTGCCATCTCCCGGCACATCTCGGGGGTATAGGTCCGGTAAGGGGCGCCGTAGTCCCCCATCACCGGGTCGATGAGTACCAAGGTGTTTTCCGTGCGGAAGCGGCGGACAAATTCCTCCAGAATCCCGATCTGCCGCGCAGAGCCCAGAAATCCGCTGTATACGGCGTCAAAGGACGCGCCCAGCTCCTGCCAATGGTCTCCGGTAGCGGCCATCTGCCCGGTCATGTCGTGAAAGACAGACCGGTCCGACGGCGGATAGGCGGTGTGGGCGGAGAGGTAGGCTGTGGGCACGGCGCAGCACTGGGCTCCCATGGCCGAGAGCACCGGTATGGCCACGCCCAGGGAACACCGTCCGTATCCCGACAGGTCGTGAAACAGTGCCGTCTTTGGCGTTTTGTTCATCTGCTTCTCCTTCCCCGGCCGCCCTGCGGCGGCGATCAAACAATAAGAAAAAGAGAGTATCATCTGCTCTGAGATGATACTCTCTTGGTCCGAGTGACTGGATTCGAACCAGCGGCCTCTTGAACCCCATTCAAGCGCGATACCAAACTTCGCCACACCCGGATCTTGCCCTGCCGAAGCAGCTTAGTTATAGTAGCACACATTCAAACATAATGCAAGGGTTTTTTGCAAAAGAGAAATTTTTTTCAACGGTCCGCTGGATGGGGGAGCGGGTCCAAAATCCACCCGCTGTATGCAGCACTGAAAATGATAAGTATATTCGTGAATAATTGGAATATTCATACATTCTTGCAACTCCGGCACACAGCCTGAAACTTTGATATTGTCCCCGATTATTTTTTGGAAAACGGGGGGATGTGACAGGGTTTATGAACGAAGCGTGAAATAAAAATGGAATATTGGTGAGTATGCACAACGAAAAACGCTTGCATTATATTCAAGGACGATGTATAATCTAAGGCATACAAATTCAAACGAAAAAAGTGAGGAACCAGGAACAATGAAAAAGATTCTTGCTCTGCTGCTGGCCATGACCATGGTGTTTGGCATGGCTGCCTGCGGCTCCAGCGACACCCAGGAGCCTGCTGCTGAGAACAACGCATCCAACGCGGAGAACGCCGGTACCGACACCGCTGAGGAGACCACCGGAACCGAGACGGCCGGAGACGAGGCCACCGACGCAGAAAGCGCCGGTACGCTGACCACCGTCACCGACGGCGTGCTGACCATGAGCACCAACGCCGCGTTCCCTCCCTATGAGATGACCGACGACAACGGCAACGTCATCGGCATCGATGCCGACATTGCCGCCGCCATTGCCGAGAAGCTGGGCCTGGAGCTGGAGATTCTGGACATGGACTTTGACGCCGCGCTGCTGGCGGTCCAGCAGGGTAAGAGCGACATGGTCATGGCCGGTGTCACCGTCAACGAGGATCGTCTGGCCGTTATGGACTTCTCTGAGACCTACGCCAACGGCGTCCAGGTCATCATCACCCAGGAAGGCTCCGATGTGACCATTGACAACCTGGGCGAAAAGATGATCGGCACCCAGCGCGGCACCACCGGCAACATCTACTGCACCGACGATTACGGCGAGGAGCATGTGATTGCCTATGACAACGGTATCACCGCTGTCCAGGCGTTGGTCAACGGTCAGATTGACTGCGTCGTGATCGACAAGGCTCCCGCGGAGTCCTTCGTGACCGCCAATCCCGGCCTGACCATCCTCGACACTGAGTATGTCACCGAGGACTATGCCATCGGCTTTGCCAAGGGCAACACCGCCCTGGTGGACGCTGTCAACGGCGCCCTGAACGAGCTGATCGAAGACGGCACCGTGCAGTCCATTGTGGATACCTACATCACTGCCGAGTAAACATCTGCATCCAAAGGGCGGCCCCACAGCCGCCCTTTTACGGCTTTTTTGCTATTCTATTGAAAAACGAGGTGATCGTCTGTGAATCTGGCTGCTTCCTACGAGCAGTGGAAATCCTTGATGGTCCTGGGTGAGGAAATCGGATTTTTCAAGGAATTTTATGTAAAGTTCTATCAGGCGTTTCTGGAGAATAACCGGTGGCTGCAATATCTGGAGGGTGTCGGCACCACGCTGCTGACCACGGCTCTGGCCTTGTGCATCGGTATTCTGCTGGGCGTTATGGTGGCAATGGTCCGCACGGCCCACGATCAGCAGCGCCCCGGCAACCATAACCTCCTGCTGGGTCTGGTGAACATCATTTGTAAGATCTATGTGACCATTATCCGCGGTACCCCCATGATGGTCCAGCTGCTCATTATGGGCCTGGTTATTTTCAAGAGCAGCCGCAATTTTACGGCGGTGGGTGCGCTGACCCTGGGCATCAACTCCGGCGCCTATGTGGCCGAGATTATCCGCGGCGGCCTTATGTCCCTGGACCCCGGCCAGGCCGAAGCCGGCCGCAGTCTGGGCCTGGGCTACATCGATACCATGCGCTTTATCGTCATTCCCCAGGCATTCAAGGCCATTTTGCCGGCGCTGGGCAATGAGTTTATCATTCTGCTGAAGGATACGTCCCTGATTACCGTCATCGGCGGCAAGGAGCTGCTTCATGCGGCCCAGGGCATCTACGGCCGTACCTGGGAGGCCATGTTCCCGCTGGTCGGCACGGCCTGTATTTATCTGGTGCTGGTGCTGATTTTCAGCTGGTTCCAGAGCAAATTGGAAAGGAGGCTGCGTCAAAGTGATCGACGTTAAGCATTTATCCAAGTCCTTTGACAACCACAGCGTCCTCAAGGACATTTCGGAACACATCTATCCCGGAGAAAAAGTGGTTATCATCGGGCCGTCCGGCTCCGGTAAATCCACATTCCTGCGGTGCATGAATCTGCTGGAAAACCCCACCGAAGGTGTCATCACCTTCAACGGTGCGGAGATCACCGATCCCAAAGCCGATATCAATGCCATCCGCCGGGAAATGGGCATGGTGTTCCAGCATTTCAACCTGTTTCCCAATATGACCATCCGGAAGAATATCACCCTGGCCCCGGTGCGTACCGGTTTGATGACCCAGCAGGAGGCCGATAAAACGGCCCTGGACCTGCTGCGCCGCGTGGGTCTGGAGGATAAGGCCGACGCCTATCCCAATCAGGTCTCCGGCGGTCAGAAACAGCGTATCGCCATCGTCCGTGCCCTGGCCATGAAGCCCAAGGTGCTGCTGTTTGACGAGCCAACCTCCGCCCTGGACCCGGAAATGGTGGGCGAGGTGCTGGAGGTCATGAAAGAGCTGGCCAATGAGGGTATGACCATGGTGGTGGTCACCCACGAGATGGGCTTCGCCAGGGAAGTGGCTACCCGCGTCCTCTTTATGGACGAGGGCCGCATTGTGGAGCAGGGAACGCCGGAAGAAATTTTCGGCAATCCCCAGTGTGAACGGCTGAAAACCTTCCTGGCCAAGGTGCTCTGATTTTCCATACAACATCCCAACGCCCCCGGACGGTACAGTTCGGGGGTGAAGATTTTTTGCAGAAAAGAGGGTTATTTTTTTATGTGGGGCGTGTTTGCTGTTTTGTCGGCACTGTTTGCGGCCTTGACCACCATTTTGGCCAAAGCCGGTATTTCCAATGTCAATTCCAATCTGGCTACCGCCATTCGGACGGCGGTGGTCCTGGTTATGGCCTGGGGCATGGTCTTTCTCACCGGAGCCCAGAATGGCCTCCATCAGATTGACCGCAAAAGCTGGCTGTTTCTGATTCTGTCCGGTCTGGCGACCGGCGCGTCGTGGCTCTGCTATTACCGGGCCATTCAGATGGGCGAGGTGTCCAGAGTGGCGCCCATCGACAAACTCAGTGTGGTCATTACGGTGGTGCTGGCCTTTGTGATTTTCCGGGAAACCGTCAGTGTCAAGGCCATTGTGGGCTGCGTGCTCATCGGCGCGGGGACATTGCTGATGGTCCTGTAAACGGGGCTGTGTTGACATTCCCGAAGAAAGTGGATAAGATAACACCATCCTAACTATGACGAGGAGGGGCGCCTATGAACCCCATTGCGATTGTGACCGACAGCGGAACCGACGTACCGGAAGCCCTGTGCCACCGCTGGGATATCCATGTTCTGCCGCTGCTGGTGCAGTATGAGGCCATGACCTGCCGGGACCGGGTGGATATCACGGTGCAGCAGGTTTTGGACCGTCTGGACCTGGAGATTCCCAAAACGTCCATGCCCACTCTGGGCGATGCCGTGGCGCTGTTGGAATCTCTGCGGGACCAGGGATACAAAGAGGCTCTGGCTGTCACCATTTCCTCGGGCCTCAGCGGCACCTGTCAAATGCTGCGTCTGGCGGCGGAGGATATCGAAGGGATGGACGTGCGGGTGGTCGATTCCCGCAGCATCGGCATCGGCGCCGGCGCGCTGGTGATTCGGGCGGCAGAGCTGGCGGCCCAGGGCATGGGTCTGGATGCCCTGGAACAGTCCGTGGAAGCCATGACCCGCAACATTCATGTGTTTTTCACCATGGAGACGCTGCAATATTTGCAGAAGGGCGGCCGTATCGGCAAAATGTCGGCGGCCGTGGGCAATCTGCTCAGCGTCCGGCCGGTGATTACCTGTAACAAGGAGGGCGTGCTCCAGACGGTGCAGAAGGTCCGGGGCAACAGTGCGGCGCTGGAAGCCGCCGTGAGCCAGACGGTGAAGGCGGTGGGGAATCAGAAACGGTTCCGGCTGTTTGTGGCCCATGCCGACGCGGCCAAACGGGCCAGGACGGCGGCGGAGATTCTCAAAACGCGGCTGCCCAACGCCGAAGACATCCTTTTGGCGGAAATCGGCCCGGCGCTGGCGGTCCATTCCGGGCCGGGTCTGCTGGGTATGGGCGTCCAACTGCTGTGACGGAGGCAAAGGGAATATGCATATCTATCGGAGAAGGATCTTTTATTATGAGACGGACCGGATGCAGGTGGTCCACCATTCCAACTATATCCGCTGGATGGAGGAGGCCCGCATTGCCTGTTTGAACGCCCTGGGCGTCTGCTATGCAGAGATGGAAGCCAAGGGGATTATCAGTCCGGTGCTGTCCGTAGAATGCCATTATCGTTCCATGTCCCGGTTTGGGGAGACGTTCCGGGTGGAGACGAAGCTGACGGAGGTCACCCGCGTCAGCTACAGCCTGTCCTACCGGATTTATGACGATGCCACCGATGAACTGCGAGCCGATGGAACCAGCAGCCATTGCTTTATCAATGAGAAGGGGAGACCCATTTCACTGGCCAAGAAAGAACCGGAACTGTATGAGCGGGTATGCCGTGCAGTAGAGCCGGAAGCGTAACAGGAGAGCGCCGAACGGCGCTCTCATTTTTTCTCGAAAAAAATCGAAAAAAATCGAAAAAAGGTGTTGACATTTACAGCATGGTCTGGTATTATATGCAAGCGCTTGAGGGACAGCGGTTCCGATGAAAGCGGCCAGTAAGAACTCTGAAAAAACTTTGAAAAAGTTCTTGACAAACGAGTTCCTCTGTGGTAAGATAAACGAGTTCCGCTGGACGGCGAGAACGACAAAAAGTGAGAAGTTCACTGGAAAACAGCTTGAAAGTTTGAAAAAACTTTGAAAAAAGTTCTTGACAAACGTAAAAAGTTGTGATAAAATGAATCTCACGAACGACCGCTCAGCG
>DVJJ01000097.1 GCA_018716875.1 Candidatus Avoscillospira avistercoris | reverse complement strand
GGTGCTCTGAAAGATTACGCTCTTTTCTTTGAGAAGGAAAAGCGGCGCGGGCAACCACATGGCTGCCCGCGCCGCTTTGACAGGCGGGCGTTATTCTGCCTCACCAAGTATTTTGGAGCGGCATTTGATGTCAACGCACTTTCATACAAACGCCTCATTCAACCATAATACGCTTTGAATATTTGGGAAGATAAGATAGATTAAGCGGGGAATACCGCCCAGGGCTGGCTGGGACGGGAATCAATCAAGTCGGACAGTTCGCTGAACTGCGGATGTTCCCGGAAGAACGCCTCTGCATCAAAGGGCTCCCCGCAGGAGCTGCCAAAGCGGGCGGCAAGCTGATACTGCCCGGCCATCTCGCTTGTGGTAACAACACCATCCACCGCGCCCTGGGGGCGGAACGGCACAGGCCGTCCCGGCTGGCTCATGTACTCCCGGGCATCCCTCTCATAGTGGGAGCATACGGTCCGGGAGCAAGGATTCTCCCGCTTCAGGTAGACATCGTAGTGGTCTGCGAGAATCTTTTTCGCCGTCTCCTGGTCCAACTGTCCCTTGTACTGCTCCATCAGCTGCGGGAGCCGCACCTGACGGGCGCCCTGGTGCCGGCGAATATCCTGATACCCGGAGTTGGACGTCTCAAAATTTCGGATTCTGGCATCCTGCGGCGCGTTAAAGCCCACAAAATAGCCGTCACTCAGAATCTTCTTGTCGTAGAACTTGCAGCCGGCCTCATACTGCATAATCTCATTTGTCTTGAGATCGCCGACCAGCCAGGTGTTGGCGTAGCCGCCGGTATTGTCCTCCCAGAAAATCTCGCAGAACTGGTCCAGGCTGTCCGCCTCCTGTGCGGCCCGGCGTACCCGGAAGCACTCCAGCATTCCGTCCGGATTGTAGGCGCTAAACCCGCCAATCGTTGTCTCCGTGATAATCAGGCCGTGGGAGGTGACATAGAAATCAGACATACTGTGGATGAAGCCCGGCTGCGCCTGCATCACCAGCCGCTCCCCCTTATCGGTTGTCAGGTCGATGATGACATTCATGGCCGACGCCATCTCAAAGGGGACAAAGGAGTTGTGCGCTGCCACGATTTTCCCGGTCTTGGTATAGCTTCCGGTGGCGATAAACGCGCTGCACCGATCCGGAGAACCTACGGTGAAGTGCTTTCCGGTGACCGCGCCCGGCATACCGCCCAGCTGCTGGTAGACCGCCTGCGCCTGGGTGGGGAACCAGTAATCCACCAATTCCTCAAAGGCATTCCAGGTCAAAATATCCTCCCAGGTAATCCCACAGTCCGGGAGCACCGACTGGACGCCCTCGGCAATGCCTATCATCTCGTGATAAAATTCAACATAATTGTAGGAGCGGATACGTTCTCCCCAAAGTTTTACGGCCTGCTCCTTGAAGAAATCCCAATCCATTCCGGTTTGTAGGCGCATCATCTTTCCTTCCCGCTGGATGCAATCGCAAATCCGGCTGGCCAACAGCTTGCCATGCTGCTGGCCGCGCTCCTTCGGGCTGCCGCTGATCCGGATGTAGTCCCATCCGTCTTTGTGTACCAGAACCGGGGCCTGCGCTTCTGCCATCACGCCATCTCCTTTACGCAATCTTCGATTCCCGCCTTGAAGATGTCAGAAATCTTCTCCAAAAATCCGTTAGCGGTGGTCCAGGGGTTCATAATTGTGTTGACCAGGCAGGAAACGGTCTGTCCTTCGCCGGCCTGGACACCCCATGCGCCCAGGGCGTCCTCCAGCGGCTTGGCATACGTCCCCGCGTCCAAATCGGTTTTCATCAGAACGTAGTCCACCTTATCGGCCTCGGCTGTCGCCGGGTCTGAAATGGAGAACTTCCCGAAAATCTTGGTATTGAACTCGTTCAGCTTCGCAAGGTCGTGGTTCCACTGGCCGTTGACCTTGAAATTCACCAGGAACGTGTTAATCAGCACATCGGTGCCGAGTTCGCTCAACACAAACATGGCGTCCTTGTCCTGGCTGATCTCCTCGTTGGTCCGGCCAATGATGTGGGTCTTGATGTAGTCCCGCACCTCCTGCGGATTCTGTGCCAGGAGCTTATAGTCCGCGCCGCGCAGGCTGTTCGGCAGCTTCACCAGCATTCGGATTTCAAAATCGTCCTGCGCCGGGTCAGACAGCGTGGCCCACTGGCAGTAATAGCGTTTGGTGGAGAACGCGCACTCGCCCAGCAGGCGGCCATATCCGGACTGGTCCAGCGGGATTGCCTGATGCGCGGCCCACACCGCCGCAGCCGCCGCGCCCGGCTTGGAACCCTCCAGGCCGTATGTACCCATACCAGCGCCCGGGGCGGAGTAGATGTAGGAGGCGTCAAAGGTAATCATGGTCCGCAGGTCCCCGTTCCGGTAGCACAGGGAGCCGGCGGGATAGGGGATAAATCCGGCCTTGTGCGGATCGACCGTGACCGTATCGGCCCGTGCGATGCTCGCATACTGCCGCTGGCCATACTGGGACATGGGCAGCGCCGGGACGAAGGATTCACCCGCAGAGCGGAGCGCCTTGGGGGCGATCATCATGGTGCGCAGATAGCCGCCCCACGCCGCGTCACAGTGGACATGGAACGCAATGGCCGGGGCATCGTGCTCGACATTCTGACAATTCTCACGCAGGTTGACGATGCCGGAAATCTCATCCACCGCGCCTTCCTCAGTGGTGCCCACCACGCCGACAACCATCAGGATCGGGATTTGCTCGGCGGCGCACGCCTTGACCCGTTCCGTCAAAAGCACATTGTTCATGCGGCACTGATCGTCCAGAGGAATCCCCTCCACGCAGTCCTTACCTAAGCCCAGCACCGTGGCAGACTTGGGCCAGGAGTAGTGGCAGGATGCGGGGACAAAGATTTTGGGCAGCTTCATCTCCGGGTACTTCCGGGCATAGTACATCAGGCCCTTATTCTGCACCTGATAGGCGGCCAGAATATCGTTGAAGTGCTCAGTGGGAATGCCGGCAGCTTGGCAGACGGCGCTGCCCAGGCCCAGGGCGAACTCCTCCGGGACGTTCAGCAGTTCCCATGCGGAGCAGTCCACCAGACGCTTTTTGACCTTGCCGCACAGCTCGACCTCCACGTTTTTGGCCTTGGACAGCTGGGCCTCCTGCTCCAACGCCTCCTTGAGCGCCATGGGGAGGTACTTGATGTTCCGCGCCGCCCACATGGCTTCCAGGTTGGCGATGGTGCCATCCACCGTGATGTGGCCCCAGGCGTTGTCCCCGTCAAAGCCCATCATACGGCAAAGCTGCTGCCCCACCTCGTACTCCATCTGGCTGGTGGCAGGGCTGGCCTCGGTGGCGACGTTGTTCTGGTTATACAGCATAGCCGTCATGTAGCCCACCGCGCCGGGGATCACCACATCCCAGAGCATATGCGCCTGATAGCGGGGCGTATAGAACGGGACGCTGCCGTGCAGCTTCTCAATCAGCGCCGACTGGACGCGCTCCACGACCTCTTTCTGGCCGCGATACTCGTTCGAAGCCTTGATTTCATCGGTGATATAGGCGGGGGCGTCCTTCTTATAGTGCTCCCGGCGGTACTGGGTGTGCTCCGCGATGGCGTTCTGAATCATCTCGGAGAACCATTCGCCGTTTTCCCCCTTGGGGCCGATGAACCATGCGGCTACTTTTTTATAATCCTGATCGTTCATTGTCTACCTCCTGCTGTAAGTATATTCTGCTATTTGAATGTTGAATGCAATATTTCCTTTGCAAAAGGCAAATCGTTAACACCATCCAGTTCATCAGAATTATTGAATTGCCTTGGGAAAATTGAATATGTACCCATTGGCAACCTCCATCTTCCTATGTTGGAT
>DVJJ01000096.1 GCA_018716875.1 Candidatus Avoscillospira avistercoris | reverse complement strand
CGGCCTTTGGCTTCGCCGGGGATTGCGCCATCTGCGGATGGCGCATTGGGACGATGGGGGATTTCGCCCACTGCGGCGGGCGGTAAAACTTTAATTTGCGGGGGCTGGGTGGGTATCGAGCCAGGCCTTTTCGCGGGTATGGCAGGTAAACAGTAGAATCTGCCGTTTTTGCGCCAGCTCCCGCAGCAGGGAAAGTGCCGCCCCCATACGCTCGTCATCAAAGACGGCCAGGGCGTCATCCAACACCAGGGGGGCTTCCGGCGGCAGTACCAAATCACAGATGGCCAGCCGGACAGCCAGATACAGCTGATCGCCGGTGCCGCTGCTCAACGCCTGCAATGGCCGGTTGATGGCCTGCCCCGCCGGGCGGGCCGTTACCTGCAAATTCTGGTCCAGCAATACCTGATCGTAACGGCCATCGGTGAGCCGGGCCATATACTGCCCTGCCAGCCGGTTTAGCTGGGGAGAAAAACGGGTCTGCAACGTCTCATTGGCCTGGGAAAGGGCGTCCAAGGCCAGATTCAGCGCGTCCAGACGCCGCTGCATCCGGGCAATTTTAGAAGTCAGCACGGATTCCTTGGCGCTCCATTGGGCAGGGTCCCCATCGGCTTCCATACGACCCCGCCGCAGGTCCATTTGTGAGCGGACCTCGGTCAACTCCTGCCGCACTTCCTCCAATTGTCCGGCCACTTCCTCCGGGTCGCCGTCGTCTTCGGTGCCGTCGGCAACGGGTTCCGGCAGCGGTCCAATGGCTTCTTGCAGCGCGTCATACCGGGACCGGGCGTTCTGCTCTTCCCGCTGAGCGGCGGCGTAAAATTGCTGCAAATGAATGGCCCGCTGGATGGCGGCCTTGGCTTGTGTCACATCGACGACCTCCGGTGCAAAGGCCCGGACGGCGGCCATCAGCTCCGTCATCCGCTCTCCCAGATGGGTCATCTGAATCTCCCAGGCATTGCGCTGCCGCTTCAATTCCGCCGTCTGGCGGCTGTACTCCGCCAGCGTCTCCCGCCAGCTGTCGCAACGGTCCAGCAGTTCATCCACGGAATCCACATCGTAGTGGTCCAGAATGGCGCGGTACTGCATCCTGGCCCGATGATTGCGGTTGGTCCGCGCTCCGGCCTGCACGGCAAAGACCACGGCCAGCACCAGACCAAAGGCAACCATGGGCCACAGCTTCAAAAACAGGCCCAGAATGGCCAGTGCGCCCATAACCACGGCAAAGCCGGTCATACGGCCCGGTGCGCTGCCGTCATAGAGGGGCGGACACCGCAGCCGTTCCAACCGGGCGCATTCGGCCTCGACGGTCTCATGGATTTGCTCACTGGTCAGACCCTCGAAGCCCGGCGGACACTGGGGCGGTTCCAGCGGTGTCATGGGCTTCCGCAAATCCACCATGGATTCCAGCTGCCGCAGACCATCCACCGTGGCGTCCATCTGTCCCTGGGTGGCCGACAGCGTTTCCAGAGGGGGTAAAGCGGCCACACTATCGGCTTTCAGCCGCAGAAAGGCGGCCTTTTTCTCCCAGTCCTGACGGGCGGCTTCCAACTGCTGCCGTTTGCCGGAAAGGGCACGGGCCTGGAGCCGGGACAGCCGTTCCGCCAGCTGCTTTTCCTGCTCCGCCAGCTGTTCCCGGCGGACTTCCAGCTCCCGATATTCCCGGTTCAGCGTCTCCAGAGTCTCCATCTGCTGCCGTACCTGCCGCAGCTCCTCCTCGGCCTGGGGCAGCAGTCCCAAACGGTTGTGGCGCAGCCGGTTTCGCTGGTCCCGCAGCCGCTTTTCCACCTGGGTGTAGCTGAAGGATTCCTCGCCGGAGGACACCAGCGCATTGAGCCGGGCTTCCAACGCATGGTCGCCGCTGATGGCCATACACCGGAAGCTGAGAAACCCGCTGCGCTCGTAGACGCTGCGTTCCACACCGATGAGGGTTTGACCGCAGGTACTCTCTGTCAGGGGCACCGCGTTGCCCGTCTCGCTGTCAAAGGCGGAGAACTCCCGCATGGGCGCCCGGTCGGAGCCGGTGCGCTGGATGGTGACGGGGCGGCCCTGCCATTGCAGTTCCAGACTGCCCTCCATAGGCTGACCACTCCAGGGTTTGTATTTTGTTTTATCCGGCAGGTTGGTCCGGGAGGACCGCTGGGCTGTGTCGATGCCGTAGAGCATGGAGAGGAGAAAGGCGGCCCAGGTGGATTTGCCGGACTCGTTGGGGGCTTCGATGACGTTAAGACCCGGTTCCAGGTCCAGCTGTTCCCGTTCCAGCTTGCCGAAGGTGGCGGTCATGCGTTTGAGAATCAAAGTTCCGGCACCTCCCGTCCGTCCAGGGCCGCTACCCCCAGTTGGGCGGCCATCTCATATAACTCCCGGTCCTCGGCCCGCCGCTCATAGAGGGCCTGTAAAAACAGGCCCCGCAGCGTGTCCTGCCCCCGGGCTTCCCACAAATCCCGCGGGGCGTAGGTTTCATCCACAATGGTGAGACCGAAAAAGCGGGGGGCCAGCGATTCTTCCAGGGAGATTACATCCAGCCGGGGACTGGGGCCCGTCAGCACAATGCGGTAGATATCATTTTCCGTCTCCGGCGGCAGGGCGTCCACAATGGATTGGCGCGGGTCTGCTCCGGCCTCTACGGTCAGAATCAGATACCGGCGGCTGTCCAGGGGGTGAAATTGTAAATCACACCCCTCCTCGGTGAGGGTTCCCACATAGACGCCGCGGGGGCCGGTCTCATCGAAGCCCCGGCCCATGGCGCAGCCGGGCCAGGCGTAGGCTGTTTTTCCGGCGTGAAGCAGGCCCGACGGGGCGTGGATGTGGCCCAGGGCCACATAGTCGGCGCCGCACTGTTCCAACTGGGTTGTGGTGATGGCGTTATAGGGGCTGGCGGCGTTCTGCGCATCGCCATGGAGCAGGACAATGGCAGGCCGTTCGCCGCTGACCCGGAAGCCATCCAGCAGCGAGGGGGCCGACGGGCCGGTAAAGGCCGCGCCCCACAGTTCCAAATCCAAATGGGGCAGCTGAAAGCCCTGCATGGACGGCTCTGTGAAAAAGTGGACGTTTTTGGGCCAGCCGCTTCGGATATAGGGGCTGTCGGGGCCGTAGGGGTCATGATTGCCGGGACTGATAAAGACCAGCGCCCGGCAGCGGGCCAGCTGGTGCTGCAACACCTCCAGCGTATCCGGGTATACCGTGGCACCGTCGAACAGGTCGCCGGCCAATAACAGCAGGTTGCACTGCTCCCCGTTGCACAGCTCCACTATCTGACCCAGCAGTTCCCGCTGCTCTCTCCGGCGGCGGGCGGCCTGTTCCGGCGGCAGGGCCGCAAAAGGGGAGTCCAGATGCAGGTCGGCGGCGTGGAGAAATTTAATTCTCATGGATGCGCACTCCTTCGGCGTGGACGCAGCGGCCGGTGGCCGTATCGATGGTGAAGACGGCACCCTCCAGCTTGCAGGGGCCGGGGGCGGCCTTGAAGCGGGACGTCAGTTCGCCCCGGAAGCCCGCCACGGACTGCTCCGGTAGAACACCCAGAATGGAGCGGGCCGGGCCGGTCATGCCCAGGTCGGTGATGTAGCCGGTGCCCTGGGGGAGAATCTGACAGTCCGCCGTGGGAACGTGGGTATGGGTGCCCCAGACGGCGCTGACGCGGCCATCCAGATGGTAGCCCATGGCCAGCTTCTCCGAGGTGGCTTCGGCGTGGAAGTCCACCAAAATCAGCTTGGTGTCCAGCTGAGGCAACAGCTTTTCCATGAGCAAAAAGGGATTGTCGGGGCCGAAGGCCATGTCGCAGCGGCCAATGAGATTCACTACAGCCACAGGTCCGGCCTTGGTCTCAAAGATGCCCCAGCCCCGGCCCGGCTGCTGGGGCGGGAAGTTGGCGGGCCGCAGAAGATAGGGACAGTCTTCCATCATGGGGACGATGTCCCGACAGTTCCAGGTGTGATTGCCCAGGGTGATGACGTCGGCTCCGGCGTCCAAAATCTCGTCGGCATGGGAGGGCGTCAGACCCACCATGGCGGCGTTTTCGCCGTTGACCACACAGAAATCCACACAATATTGCTGCTTCAGCTTTCGCAGCATGGTTCGGAGATATTTGACGCCGGCGGGGGATACCACATCGCCCACGGCCAGAATGTTCAGTTCCATAGGTCTCTCGCTTTCCTTATACAGTTCATTACAGTCAGTATACCGTGTTTCCGGTCAAAAAACAACTGTCCGGCGCACCAATCGGTTCCCTTCTTCATACTGTGAAGAAGAAGGAGGTGATTGCAATGGAAACCATCGATCCCAAACTGCAATCGGCCGTGTGGAACCGGGTGCTGGGGGCCGAACAGGATGCCCAGGAGGGAGAAACCGTGGTAACGGCGGAGGAGGTTCTGGCCTGGATGCAGGTGGAGAAGGACGCCTGGGCCAGATATCGCTATCTGTCTTGTAAAACCTGCGGCCAGGAGTCGGCGCAGCTGCGGAAAATGGCCGAGACGGAACTGTGTCATTTCCGTAAGCTCCACGCCATGTACTATCTGCTGACAGGCCATTGTGTCCAGGTCCAGGCAGCCCGTGCCGAGTGTACCACCTGTGTCAGCGAAGCCCTGCGGGCGGCGTACCAGGGAGAGCGGCAGGCCAAGCGGCTTTATGAGCAGGCTGCCGAGCGGTGGCCCGCCATGGCCGACGAATTTTACGCCATGGCTGCCGACGAGGACTGCCACAGTAAGCAAATTCGCTCTATGATCTGCAAGCGGCTTACATAAGGAAAGAACGGGCGCGAAACATTTGTGCGCGCCAAACAGTAAAAAGTTTTACTCAATTTTTTTCAAAAAATTGCGGGGTCCAGGGGCAGAGCCCTGGTCGCCCGCCGCAGCGGGCGAAACATCCGCTGGCCGCAGCCAGCGAAACACCCGCGCTTCACAAGGCGCGAAATGCCCCATCGTTTCTACCGCCATCCGCAGATGGCGGAATCCCCAGCCAAAGGCGAAGGCCCCCGGCTCCACCCCTATGGGGTGGCAGCCGGGGGCCTTTTGCGTTTACCAGGCAATCAGTCGTAAATGGACTCAGAATCCCACTCGAGGATTGCGCCGCTGTAGGCGTCGATGGTGAACTCATACTCCATGCTGTTGTAGTAGATGCTGCCCTCGTAGACCTGACGGCCATCGTCGTGGTCCAGGTGCATCCACAGGTCGGAAGCGGTAGCGCCGGGAACCTTGGCCAGGGCAATGGCCTGAATATCGGCCTCGGACTTGGCGGAACCGGTCTGCGTGGGGGCGTAACCTTCGGCATCATGGTCCATGCTGCGGATTTCACCGGTGGCGGCGTTGATCTCGTAGTCATACTCGGTACCGCCTGCGTAGAACTCCACGTCATAAACCTTTACACCGTCGTCATAGTCCAGCTTGACTTTCAGATAGGCTGTGTCGGCTTCCTTCACACCGGCATCGTTCAGGGCGATGGACTTCGCTTTGGCTTCGTCAACGGCGGTACCAGTGGAGGTGCTGCCGCTGCTGGTAGCGGTGCTGTTGTTGGTGCTGCCGCTGTTGGCAGCGGTGTTGTTATTGGTGCTGCCGCTGCTGGCAGCGGTGTTGTTATTGGTGCTGGTGGCAGGATTGGTGTTGGTGCTGCTGGGGGTATAGCCCTCAATATCCTGGTCCATGCCGCGGATTTTGCCGGTGGCGGCGTCAATCTCGTAGTCATATTCCAGCTTGGTGGAGGCCACGTAGAACTCCACGTCGTAGACGGCGGTGCCGTTGTCATAATCGGGTTTTACCACCAGATAAGCCGTATCGGCTTCCTGAACCCCGGCGTCAGCCAGGGCGATGGACTTGGCCTTGTTCTCATCGATGGAGGTGCTGGTGCCGCTGATGTCGGCGGCGTTGCCGGAGCCGGAATTGACAATGGCGGTGTTGCCGGTGGCGGCGTCATCCTTTTTGCCTTCGATGACCACACCGGTCAGGGCGTCCACGTCGTACTCATATTCGGCGGTGCCGTCGGAGAACTTCAATTCATAGTAGGCGGTGCCATTCTTGTCGTCCAGATCGGCGGTGGTGAAAACGGCGTCGGTGGTGGAGACACCGGCATCGGCCAGGGCGGCGTTCTTGGCGGCGTCCATGCCCACATAGCTGGGGGCCTGGGTCTTGGGGGAGCTGCCGCAGGCGGCCAGGGCCAGGGTCAACGCGGCGGCGGAAAGGGCAATGGTCATAGTCTTTTTCATAGAAAACACACCTTTCGGGAAGAAGTTTTTTTGTTGTCGTTGTTTCTTTGTAGCCTTATCATAGGCGGGTAAAATTAAAACAACATTAAAGCAGTGGGATTATTTTTCTTCCAGTGCAGCAGCCTGTTCGGCGGGGAACCGGAACGTAAAACAGCTGCCCCGGCCCGGTGTGCTGTCCACAGTGACCCGGCCCCCATGCAGATGGGCAATTTGCTGTACCATGGTCAATCCCAGACCTGTACCGCTGCCGCTGCGGGAGGGGTCCGCCTGATAGAACCGGGTAAAAATCTTATCCAGCTGGTCCGCCGCCATACCGGGACCGTCGTCCCGGACGCTGAGCAGAACCTCCCGGTCCACCCGCCGGAGGGTGACCCAGATGTTGCCGTCCGGCCTGCCGTAGCGGATGGCATTATTCAGAAGATTTTGCAGCAAACGGCTCAGCAGCATGACATCAAAGACCGCCGTCACATCCGGCTGGATATCCCGATGGAGGGTGACGCCCTCCGGCAGCTCCGGCTGCTCCTCACAGAGCACCGACACCAATTCGCTCAGGTCCGCCTCTTCAAAGGCCGCCCGCTGGGTGCCCTGTTCCAGCCGCGTCATCTGCAATAGCTGCTGGACAAGGGCCTGCATTTTCCGGGCCTGCCGGTCAATGACGGCCATATCCTGCCGGTGTTCCTCCTCTGTATGGTGATGGGCTGCCTCGGCGCACTGGGCCAGAATAACGGCGATGGGCGTCCGCAATTCGTGGGAGGCATCGGAGGTGAACTGCTTTTCGGCCTCAAAGGAGCGCTCCAACCGGGCAAACATGGAGTCAAAGGCCGTAGCCAGACGGCTCATTTCATCCCGGCCCGGTTTCAGACCGATGCGCCGGGACAGGTCCCGGCCCTCACCGATGGACTCAGCGGCGGCCACAATTTTGTCCAGAGGGCGGAACGCCGAGCGTACCACCACATAGGCCCCGACACCGCCCACGGCCACCATCAGCAGCAGCAGCAAAAGGGAAATCTCCAGCAAATCCTCGGTGACGCCGGTGGATTCCGGCACCTGCATCAAACCCCGGACCCACAGACCGTCATTCCAGCTAAAGGGCAGCCAGAAATCCAAAATGTAGTATGCGTCGCCGTCGGCGGCGTATTCGGTCCGGAGACTGCCGTTTTCAAAGGCGATATTGTCGGGACTGTCCAACGGCGGCTGACCGGCCAGCAGCGCCCCGCTCTCATTGTAGAGCAGCGTGTATACGCCGCTGCGGACAAAGGAAAACCCCTCACCCATGGACAATGTGCCATCCTCGGCGCGGGAAACGGCGGTCAGATTGGCACGGATGGTGGTTTCCAATTGGTTGGCGGCGTTTTCTGTGACGACGGTGCTGGTCACCGACATGAGAAAGAGCAACGACGCTGCCACCAGTACCAGCAGCAGCGCCGTGATCCACGCCGTCAGTTTGACTTTTACGGACATGGTCATTCCTCCCGCAGCACCCATCCGGCGCCCCGCACCGTGTGGATGAGCTTTTTGTCAAAGGGGGCGTCCACTTTTTTTCGCAGATAGGCAATATAGACGTCCACCACGTTGGAGCCCCCGGCGTAGTCATAATTCCAGATGTGGTTTTCCAGCTGGGCCCGGGACAGGACCGCCCCCTTGTTCCGCAGCAGGTATTCGAGAATGGCATATTCCTTGGCCGACAGATTGATGGTCTGCCCGGCACGGGTCACCCCATGGGTCACCGTGTCCAGGCTCAGATCTCCCGCCGTCAGTACGGTGGTTTTCTGCCCGCCATACTTGCGGGTGGCCGCCCGAATACGGGCCAGCAGCTCCGCCATGTCGAAGGGTTTGACCAAATAGTCGTCAGCCCCTAAATCGAGACCATCAATCCGGTCCTGGACGCTGTCCAGGGCCGTCAAAAAGATTACCGGCACGGCACAGCCCCGGCTGCGCAAAGTGCGCAGCACGGTGCGGCCGTCGGCTTTCGGCATCATAATGTCCAGCAGAATGCAGTCATAGTCGGCCCCGGCGGCATAGTCCAGGGCGTCGGCACCATCGTAACAGCTGTCCACACTGTACCCGGCCCGTTCCAATGCCTGTACCATCAGCCGGTTCAGGTCCTGCTCGTCCTCTGCCACCAGAATTCGCATACTACCGCATCCTTTCTCTTTCTAGTTTCACATTAAAGAATTTCCAGCTGCTTGGGAGCCAGCGTCAGATTGGCGCAGCCGTCCTTGCGCACCAGAACCATGTCCTCGATGCGGATACCGTAGGCGCCGGGAATATAGATGCCGGGCTCGGCGGTGACCACGGCGCCCTCGGGCAGGGGCTTTTCATTGTTGGGGTTGGCGTTGGGGGCCTCGTGGATTTCGATGCCCACGCTGTGGCCCAGGCCGTGGGTGAAATACTGGGCCAGACCCCGCTCTTCCAACACGGCCACGGCGGCGTTGTGCACGTCACAGCCGGGGGTACCGGCCTTGAATGCGCCGATGGCGGCCAACTGGGCGTCCAGCACGGCCTGATAGCTGTGCTGCATCTCATCGGTGGCGTGGCCGATGGCCACGGTCCGGGTCATATCGGAGCAGTAGCCCTGATAGAGGGCGCCAAAGTCAAAGGTGACAAATTCGCCGTCCTGGAGCGGCTTTTCCGACGGCACGCCGTGGGGCATGGAGCCGTTGGGACCGGAGACCACAATGGGGTCAAAGGACACATTTTCCGCGCCGCCTGCCAGCATGAGGAAAATCAGCCGGGCCGCCAGGAATTTTTCCGTGACGCCGGGGCGGATGTCGTTGTGGAGCTCCACCCAGGCCTGCTCGGCAATGCGCTGGGCCCGCATCATCCGTGCCACTTCCTCCTCGTCCTTGACGGCACGCAGGCGGTTCATCATGGCGGAAGCGCCGGTGAGCACGCAGGGCAGGGCTTCGGCATACCGGTCGTGATCGGCCAGGGTCATGGCCTCCTCGTCAATGCCCAGCTTCTCAATTTTGTGGTCCCGGATAACCTGGGCGAACAGTTCCTTGTAGGGATGAGCCCGGTCCGTCAGGCCCACGTCCGCGCCGGTGATGCGCTTACCGGCGGCTTCAATGTAACGGCTGTCGGTCCAGTACCAGGCATGATCGGGCGTAATGAGACACGCGCCATCGGTGCCGGTGGAGTCGAAATCCACAGCGTAAAAGCGATTGGCCCGGCAGGTCAGCAGAACGCCGTCAAGGCCGGCGTCGGGCAGGGCCTTCTGAATGGCTGCAATATGGTTCATGGGAAATGCCTCCATTGTATCGTAGTATCGTTTGATCTTATCCAGTATACCACCGCCGCGCCGCCGGGGCAAGAGGGATGCGCGTCAGACCACGGACCGGCTGCGACGTTTGCATATCGCACGATTGAACAACGGCACAAAGAAGGCCGCCGTCCGCCACCCGCGCTGGGGTGGGGATGACGGTCTTGCGGTATGCGCCATGGCCTACAAAAAAATCGAGTAAAACTTTTATTTATGCGTGCTGGTGGAACCAGGGGACATAATGCAGGAGCCAGACGGCCAGCGCCGCCGCCAGGAATCCCACCAGCAACCCGGCAATTACATCTGTTGGATAGTGGACCACCAAATACAGCCGGGACAATCCCATCAGGGCCGCTCCGATCAGACACGGCCACAGCTTCCGTTTATTCAATAAAAACAGCGCCGCCATGGCCGCCATGGCCGCCGTAGTGTGGCCCGAGGGGAAGGAGTGGTCCGATTCCGTCTCCGCCCCGGCCTCCTGCCACCACTGGTGAAGCACGCGGGTTTCATCGGCATAGGGCCGATCCCGGCCCACCAGGGGCTTCAATGCCACATTGGTAAAGAGTGCGCCGATGGCCAATGCCAGCAGCACCGCCACGCCGTAGCGGCGCGTCCCGGACAGGGACGCCAGCACCAGACCCAGCACAATGAGCCCCAGGCCCGCCTTCCCAAACAGGTCCAGCCCACGGGCCAGGGGACCCAGCACCGCGTCGGCGCTGCTCTGCTGTATGGCGTGTACCGCTCCCAGCACCGCCGTGTCAAACTCTGCAAAGGCGGAATCCAGCCACAGGGCTGCCGCCGTCGGTTCCATCATAATAGAATAAGCTCCTTTCGGGGATTTTTCACCATTGTACCGTATGATTGCGCTATGCACAAGGACAGCTTTTCCTTTTTGGCACATGTTCATAAATATTTCAAAAAAGACCTATTGACAACGGCTGGGGAGAGTGGTAAAGTACAGTTAGCACTCAGGGATGACGAGTGCTAAAACAAAGAGGAGGCACAGACCATGGAATTGACCGAGCGGAAAAAGAAAATCCTTCGGGCCATCGTGGACTGCTACATCCAGACGGCGGAGCCGGTGGGCTCCAAGGCCATCGCGGCCATGCCGGGCATGGACGTCTCCTCCGCCACCATCCGCAATGAGATGGCGGACCTGACCGAGATGGGCTATCTGGAACAGCCCCACACGTCGGCCGGACGCATCCCGTCCCCGGCGGGCTACCGGCTCTACGTCAACGAACTGATGGAGGGCTACCGGCTGTCCATCGACGAGACCCAAAGCCTCAACGAGGCCATGGAGCTGAAACTCCAGGAGTTTGACAAGGTCATGACCCAGGTGGGCAAGATGGTTTCCAACTGGACCAACCTTCCGGCCTACGCTGTGACGTCCCGTGTGGGACAGCTGCCTAGGGTCAAGCACTTTGAGATTCTCAGCGCCGACACCGGCAGCTTTATTCTGGTGGTCATGACCAATACGGAGACCGTCAAGAACAAGCTTATCAAGCTGCCCCTGAACATTCAGGAACAGGATTTAAAACTCCTGTCGGCGGTCCTCAACGCCAGCCTCACCGATTTGAGCGCCGAGCAGATCACGCCGGAGATTCTCAGTAAAATCCGGAAATCCGCCGGAGCTGCCGCCGATCTGGTGCCCATCATCGTGGATTACACGGTGCGCATTTTGCAGGAGCAGCGGCACAGCGACGTGTATTTGACCGGACAGATGAAGCTGCTGGGCCAGCCCGAATACCGGGATGTGGAAAAGGCCCAGGAGGTGCTGTCCACCCTGGATGAAGAGGTCATCGCCAATCTCCCGGCGCCCACCGACGGGCCGGTGCAGATTCTCGTGGGACCGGAAAACATCGCCAAGGAGCTGAAAGACACCTCAGTGGTGATGACCCGGTTTGACATCGGCGATGGAATGCAGGGCATGATTGGCGTGGTGGGACCCACCCGCATGGATTACGCCCAGGTCACGGCCCGGCTCAGCTACTTTGCCGAGGGCCTCGGTCGTATGTTTGGAAAGAATGAATTACCGCCGGCCAAAGAGTCCGACGGCGGTACGGAATAAAGGATGTGTAGTACCATCATGGCAAAGGAAACCAAGCAGAATCCCCAGGCCCAGGAGCCCGAGGAGCAGGAAGTGGAGGAAGCCGTTGAGACGGCTGAAACCGCCCAGGAGCCGGAAAACACCGACGCCCAGCGGCAACAGCTGGAACAGCAGCTCCAGGAGGAGCAGGATAAATACCTGCGGCTTCTGGCCGAATACGATAACTTCCGCAAGCGCAGCCAGAAGGAAAAGGACAATCTCTACACCGACATCCGGGTGGAGACCGTGGCCAAGTTCCTGCCGGTCTATGACAATCTGGAGCGGGCGCTGAACCAGCCCACCGCCGATGAGGCCTATAAAAAGGGCGTGGAAATGACCATGACCGGCCTGATGGAAGTGCTGGAAAAGCTGGGCGTGGAGTCCTTCGGCAACGTGGGCGACATCTTCGACCCCAATATGCACAACGCCGTCATGCACTGTGAAGACGAGAACTTCCCGGAGAATGTCCTGTGCGAAGTGTTCCAGAAGGGCTTCCGCATTGGCGAGAAGGTGGTCCGCTTCGCCATGGTCCGTGTGGCCAACTGACGGAATTGCCGTCACTGAATTTGTAAACACTAGGTTTTATATAGTAGGAGGAATTGTTTATGTCTAAGATTATCGGTATCGACCTTGGTACCACGAACTCTTGCGTCGCCGTTATGGAAGGCGGCGAACCCGTTGTCATCGCCAACGCCGAAGGCAACCGTACCACTCCCTCTGTCGTCGCGTTCTCCAAGACCGGCGAGCGCATGGTGGGCCAGGTGGCAAAGCGCCAGGCCGTCACCAACCACGACCGCACCATTGCATCCATCAAGCGTCACATGGGTTCTGATTACCGCGTGACCATCGACGATAAGAAGTACACCCCCCAGGAGATCAGCGCCATGATCCTGCAGAAGCTGAAGGCTGACGCCGAGGCTTATCTGGGCGGCCCTGTCACCGAGGCGGTCATCACCGTTCCCGCTTACTTCAACGACGCCCAGCGTCA
>DVJJ01000095.1 GCA_018716875.1 Candidatus Avoscillospira avistercoris | reverse complement strand
GGCCAATGCCGGAGACGCACCTTCTACCATCCATCTGATTTTGCCGGAAGCCCAGCTGGGAACAGAGCAGGAGCCGGCCCTCACCGAAGAAATCAACCGTACCATGGCGGCCTATTTGGAACAGGACTTGTTTACAGTCTATCCCAATAGCTTTGTTTATGTTGAGCGGACTCTGCAAAGTGGCGCCATTCGTAAGGGACTGGTGGGCATGGTGGATTTGGAGGCCTACGATTACTCCATGGGTTCCACCTCTGATATCCGTGCCACAGAGAAAACAGTTGTGGAGCGGATTCCTCCCAGAATGCGGGTTCGGAAAAACGCGCCGCTGGAATTTCCCCATATTTTGATGCTGGCCGACGACCACGACAAGGTCCTCATTGAGCCCATTACTGCACAGAAAGAGCACCTGAAAAAGCTCTATGACTGCATGTTGATGGAGGATGGCGGCCATATCGCCGGTTGGCTGGTGGATGGTGTGGAGGCCCAGGCGTTTATGGACCGTTTGACAACCTACACCCAGCATGTGGACGAGAAGTACACAGGGCTGCCCGGTACGCCCATGGTCTTCGCCGTCGGTGACGGCAATCATTCCCTGGCTACCGCCAAGGCATGCTATGAAGAGCTGAAAAAGGCCCATCCCGATGAGGACCTGTCTCAGCATCCGGCCCGTTACGCCCTGGTGGAGCTGGAAAACATCCATGACACAGCTCAGGAGTTCGCCCCGATTCATCGGGTCATCGTCAAAACCGACGCACCTGCTTTGCTGAAAGCGGTGCAGGATAATCTCTGCGCCGAAACCGGGTTCCCGGTGGAGTGGTACATGGGCAACGACCACGGTACTATTTACTTGGACCAGAGCAAGGGGCAGCTGGCTGTAGGCATCCTCCAGAGTTTCCTGGACCAATATCTGGCTCAGCACGACGGCGAAACCGACTACATTCATGGTGACGCCGATCTTGTGGAACTGGCCGATCAGGACAACGCCATTGGGTTCCTGCTGCCGGTTATGGAGAAGTCCCAGCTGTTCCGCGGCGTCATTGCTGACGGCATTCTGCCCCGCAAGACCTTCTCCATGGGCCATGCCAGAGAAAAACGATACTATTTGGAAGGTAGAAAAATTACAAAATGAGCACATTACAGGAAAAAGCATACGCGAAAGTCAACCTGACGCTGGATGTGGGCGAGCTGCGGGCGGACGGCTACCATGATATTTCCACCATTATGCAGGCCATCACCCTGGCGGATGAGATCACCATCTACATCGGCACCGGAGAGCCCTGGCAGGTCCGTTGCAGCGAAGAAGCCATCCCCAGCGGAAAAAAGAATCTCGCTTACAAAGCTGCAAAAGCCTTCTATGATGCTGCTGGTACCGATCCTAACGGGCTGACCATCGAGATCGAGAAGCGCATTCCCTGGGAGGCTGGTCTCGGTGGCGGCAGCGCTGATGCCGCCGCGGTTCTGCGGGCTCTGAATCGCCACGAAAGCAACCGGTTTACTGATGAGGAATTGGAGAAAATCGGCTTGCAGGTGGGCAGCGACGTGCCGTTCTGCATCCGCAATGTTACCAGTCTGGCCGAGGGCCGCGGTGAGGTTCTCACACCGGTGACGCCCATGCCCCAGTGCTATTACGTGTTGGTAAAACCAGACTTTTCCGCTCCCACATCGGAGCTGTACCAAAAGCTGGACCGCATGAATGTTCCGGCCCGGCCCAAAACGCAGCAGATGATCAAAACCCTGGAAAAGGGCAATCTGCGGGAAATCGGCGCCGGATTGCTCAACGTCTTCGAGTTTCCGTTGCTGCGAGAGCATGAGGAACTGTACAAAATCGAGAATGCGTTGGAAAACTGCGGTGCCTTGGGCACCAGCATGACCGGCAGCGGCTCGGTGATGTTCGGTATCTTTGAGCATTTCGACTTTGCGGCCACTGCCAGTATGTCGCTGATGCAGGTGGGCTACAAAACGTATTTGGCAACAAATTTTGATCCAAATTCTGACGAAGATGTATAAAAAATGAAAACACCGTCCATTATGGTAGTGTCCTTGTGACGATATCCTACATAATGGACGGTGTTTTTTATGAAAAAATGGATTCATAGAGTGTTGATGGTTCTCTCCATCCTGGTTTTGATCAATGGTTTTTTTGTGGCACGGCAGCAGAAGTTAGCGGAGAAGATGATACGGCTCCATGTAGTGGCAGCCTCCGATCAGGAAATCGATCAGGAAATAAAACTACTGGTGCGAGATGTGGTACTGCAGGAGACCAGTCACTTGCTGGAAGGGGAAACCGATCCTCGTGCAGCCCTGGCCCAGGGACTTTCCTCCATTGAAACGGTAGCTAACCAATGTCTCCAATCCCTGGGGTGCAGAGAAACGGCAAAAGTGACATTGCAGAAGGAACTCTTTCCAACCAGGGAGTATGACAGCTTTACGCTGCCTGCTGGAACGTATACAGCCTTGCGGGTTACCATTGGTACCGGCCAAGGCCATAACTGGTGGTGCGTCGTTTTTCCGTCACTCTGTCTCAGTGCTACATCGGAGGAATTTGAACAGGCCGCCCAATGCGCTGGGTTGACGGAGCAGGAGGTGGAATGGATTACCAACAAAGACGACTGCCGTCTGAGTTTTAAATCTCTGGAACTGTTCTATGATTTGCAGCAGTTGTTTTCATGATTGCTCTGGTCAGAAGGAGCGATTTATGATACACTGGAACCAGAAACGGAGGGAGTTTCTGTGCTGCAACTTTTGATTTCAACGGAACCCCGAGCGCTGCGGCAGGCGGTGCTCCAGCGGGTCCGTGACAACCAGGAACGAAACTGCCCGGGACAAATTCTCATTGTTCCCGAGCAGTTTTCCCATGAGGCAGAGCGAATGCTCTGCGAAATCGGCGGTGATACCATTTCCCGCTATGCTGAGGTGTTAAGTTTTACTCGGCTGGCCCATCGGGTATTTGCCGTCTATGGTGGTGTCAGTCGTCCCCGGATGGATAAGGCGGGACGGCTCATTGCCATGGCACGAGCTGTAGAAACCGTAGGCAGCCGTTTGAAGCTTTACGGTGCCTGCGGGCGAAAGCCAGAATTTCTGCTGCGGCTGCTGACACTGCTGGATGAGCTGAAAAGCGCCCGTATCGGCGTGGAACATCTGGGGGAGACAGCACGCCAAACGGGCGGCCAGCTGGCGGTCAAGCTGGAGGAACTGGCACTGCTCCAGGAAAGCCTGGAGACGGTCTGCGCTTCTATCGGAGAGGATGCCAACGACCAGTTGTTGCTGCTGGATCAGCAATTGCAGGAGCATCCTTTCGTAGCAGGCCGGGAGGTCTTTCTCTGGGGATTTTCCGACCTGACAGCCATTGAGATGGAGATTCTCCATACCATTTTGGAGCAAGCGGACAACGTAACTGTGGCCCTGTTGACTGACGGTACCACAACCGGGCCCTTTTCCGTGGCAACCGGGACCCTGCTGCGTCTGCGGCAAATGGCTCCGGAAGATTGCCACACTGTACGACTGGACGGTATGGACTGCCGTTCGGCTGCCTTGCGGCATCTGACGGATAATCTGTTCGGAGGTGCTGCCAGTCCGTGGGAAAGCGTGGCCAACGGGCTGCAATTACATAGCTCCAGTGGCGTGTTTGAAGCCTGTATGGACGTGGCCGGACGGGTACAAGACTTGGCCCGCCAAGGCTGGCGTTACCGGGATATGGCCATCTGCTGCACAGATATGACTGCCTATCGACCCGTATTGGAGGATGTATTCGACCGGTTTCGGATTCCGCTTTATGTTTCCGGCACCGATGCCATGGAGAGCAATCCTGTAGTTGGCATGGTCCAGAGCGCTTTGGATGCCGCCGCAGGCGGCATGGAGACGGAGGATGTGCTGCAATTTCTCAAATCCGGTCTGTCCACCCTGACGCCGGAACAGTGCGATCAGGTAGAAACATACGCCCGTACATGGCGCATCCGGGGCCGCAAATGGGATGCGGAATGGGACATGCATCCAGAGGGCTACGGCGCCAAAATGACGGAAGAGACGGAACAGCAGTTAAACCTGCTCAATGAGAGCCGTCTCCGTGGTGCGGTACCTCTGCTATCGCTGCGGGACGGACTGCGGCAGGCATCCAATACAGCCCAACAGGTGACGGCACTCTACGACTTTCTGACAGCCATTGGGCTGGCCGATACCCTGGAGCAAATGCAGCAGCGCTGCCGCTCCAAGGCAGAACTGCGTCAAGCGCAGCTCTATGGGCAGATGTACGAGCTGGTAGTGGAGGCATTGGAGCAGCTGTATCAGGTTCTTGGTGACACGGTGCGCACTCCGGAAGATTTTGCGCAAATGGTTTCCACCGTGTTGGCCCAGTACGATGTAGGCACTATTCCGGCCAATATGGACAGTGTGGCCTGTGGTGCGCCGCCTGCCATGCGGTATCAGCGTTGCCGGGCGCTGTTCCTCCTGGGAGCTGATGACGGCGCATTTCCGTCTTACCAGCCGGAAACCAGCCTGTTGACGGAGCAGGAGCGGAAGCAGTTGGTGGACTTGGGTTTGCCTATTATGCCGGGCCGCAGTATGCAGTTGGACCGAGAGTTGGCTGTCCTGTATCAGGCGTTGGCCGCTCCGGCGGAACGGCTGTATCTCTCCTATACAGCGGATCAGTCTTCCTATCTTTTTTTGCGTATCAGCCGCCTGTTTCCCCAAAATCCGGTGGAGCAAGACGAGATGGTTCCACGGATTCTGTTGTACGATGCAGAAGCCTTGGGTCAGGCTGCGGCGTCGGGCCGCAATGAGAAACTAAATGGTCTGATAGAATCTGCTGGTACCGCAGTACAGGAAGCGGCTGCCGCTGTACGGGAAAAGGCCGCCTATGGCCCCGGCAGCTTGGAACCCCAGGCCGTCTCCCGACTTTACGGCAAGCGGTTACAGTTGTCCGCATCCAAAATCGATCAATATGCTGCCTGTCGCTGCGCCTATTTTCTCCGATACGGCTTGCAGCTAAAACCGCAAAAGGAGGCATCCTTTGACGCACCCATTTACGGTACGTTTGTCCATGCCATTTTGGAACAGACAGCGGCACAGGTGCGGCAGGAGGGTGGTTTCCGGGCGGTCAGCGAAGAACGACTGCTGGAAATCGCCCGAGAGAAGATTGCTGCCTATGAGGACGAAACCTTGCAGCGGATGTTGGAGCGGTCCGAACGGCTGGCCTATCTCTTTGCCCGCAACCAACAGGAAGTGCTGGATGTGGTCCGGGATCTGGGTCGTGAGCTGAGGGTATCACAGTTTGAACCGGTGGGCTTTGAAATCGAGTTTTCTGCCCTGGGGCCTCTGGGACCCATTACCATCGAGGGGCATCAAATGGGTGCAGACCTGTCGGGCTTTGTGGACCGGGTGGACCTCTATACGAAAAACGGCGTATCTTATCTGCGAATTGTGGACTATAAAACAGGCAAAAAGAGCTTTGACTATACGGATTTGCTCAATGGACGTGGCCTGCAAATGCTGATCTATCTCTTCGCCCTGTCAGACAACGGCCAATCTTTGTATGGTGAGAATTTACAGCCGGCCGGTGTGCTCTATTTTCCCGCCCGGCGGCCCATCTTGCCGGCTACCCAGCGACCAGACCCGGAGGAGCTGGAGCGCAAGCGTCAGACAGAGCAGACCCGTCAGGGATTGCTGCTTAATGACAGCACAGTTCTGGAAGCTATGGAACAATTTGTGACAAAACCTGTCTATCTGCCCATTCAGCTGACCAAAGACGGTACTATCCAGGGAGATTTGGCAGATCGGGAGGAATTGCAGCTGTTGCGCCGCCATGTGCAACGAACGCTGGAGCAAATGGCTGACGGCATCGCCGACGGCGCGGTGGAGCCTAATCCCATCGTCCGGGGCAGCGAGGATACAGCCTGTGCCTACTGTGACTATGCCGCCGTATGCCATCGGGCATCTGGAATCGTAACGGCCCGCCCCATGCGAAAGACAGACCGTAAAGACTTTTGGAAACAGTTGAGAATGGAGGCGGAAGATCATGGCTGATATTCAGCTGACACCGGCTCAGGAAGCCGCAGTCACCGATCGAGATGGCGCGTTGTTGGTATCGGCAGCCGCCGGTTCCGGTAAGACAAAAGTTCTGGTGGACCGGCTGATGGCACAGATCTGTGACCCTGTCCGTCCCCGAAACATCAATGACTATTTGATCATCACCTATACCAAAGCGGCAGCTTCGGAACTGCGTGCCAAAATCTCCGCCGAACTGGGAAAGCGGCTGGCATTGGACCCGACCAACCGCCATCTGCAACGGCAGCTGAGCCTGGTCTACCTAACAGAGATTTCCACGGTCCACGCATTCTGTTCTACACTACTGCGCACCTATGCTCATCTGCTCGACCTGCCTTCGGATTTCCGGGTGGTGGAGGAAGCGCAAGGGCGTCAGCTGCGAGATCGGGCCATGGAGACAGTTTTGGAGCAAGCTTATACAGATGCCAAAACAGACTCGAATTGCAGGGCGGCCATCGACCAGTTGGGCGCCGGACGAGATGACCGCAGTCTCCGCAGCGCCATTGACGCCATCTATGATGCGGCCCTGTGTCACACGGACCCGGAAGGCTGGCTATGTCAGTGTGAAGCGGCGTTGACCATTGATCCAGAGAAAGGGTGTGCCGCCACCTTGTGGGGCGGCTATCTGCTGCGACAGTTTCAGACATTTCTCCAGGCGCAAATCGCAGCGTTCCAGGATGCCATCGCCCAAATGTACGGGGATGAAAAACTGGAAAAATCGTATCTTCCATGCTTTACGGTCAATTTGCAGCAATTGCAGGCGTTGGAGGGAATCGGCGATTGGCAAACCCTATCCCAGAGTATTCCTACCTCCTTTGGCCGCCTGTCTGCGGTGCGTGGTTATGATGACACCGCCACCTTGGCCCGATTGAAATCGGTTCGTAGCCGCTGCTTGGACGGTCTCAAGGAGTGGCACGGCATTTTTGACGAGGAATCGGTGGTCCTGGCGGACCTGATGACGGCGTCCGCCGCCCTAAAAGGCGCTGTAGCACTGACGCGTCAGCTATGGAAACAGTTCACACAGGAGAAGCGCCGCCGCCGTATGATGGATTTCAGCGATTTGGAGCATGAGACCATCCGCTTGCTGGTGGACCGCCATACCGGGGGACCAACCGCTGTGGCCAAGGAAATCGCTGGACGGTTTTCCGAAATTCTGGTGGATGAATACCAAGACTCCAATGCCATTCAGGAGTGTATTTTCTCTGCCATTTCCCAGAACAACCGCAATCGCTTTATGGTGGGTGACGTAAAACAGTCCATCTACCGATTCCGATTGGCGGACCCGTCAATTTTTCTGGAAAAATACCGTGCCTATGCGCCCAAGGCGCAAGCAGAGTCGGGCAATCCCAGAAAAGTGCTGCTGTCGGAAAATTTCCGCTCTCGCCCGGAGATTTTGGAAGCGGTCAATGATGTATTCTGCTGCGTCATGTCAGAGGAGGTAGGCGATCTGACCTATGGCCCCGAGGAATCGCTGAAACCGGGGCGGAAGTTCCCACCAGTAACGGAACCGCCGGTGGAACTGCATTGTCTCTATGGTATCAACGCCGACGGGGAAAGTGACAAAAGCGGTGTGGAGGCACACTTTGTTGCACAGCGGATCAGCCAGCTATTGCAAACGGGGACTGTGCAGGAGGGGGAGGGATGGCGTTCTGTCCGGCCAGAGGATATCGTCATTCTGCTGCGATCCGTCAGTTCTGCCGCCCCGGCCTATCTGGCAGCTATGCAAGCATTGGGGATTCCCTGTACCTGTGACAAGGGTGAAAATCTCCTGGAGACCCAGGAGGTGGAAACGCTGATGGCCATTCTGCGGGTCATTGACAACCCGCTGCAAGATATTCCGTTGGTTACGGCACTGGCCAGTCCTGTGTTTTCCTTTACGGCCAGTCAGCTGGCCGCCATCCGAGCCGCCAAACGAAAGGGGAGCTTTTATGAGGCGCTGTGTGCGGTGGCGGAACAGATGGAACCAGCCCACGCCTTTTTAGAGACGTTGGAGGAACTGCGCCGTCAGGCCCAATGGCTTCCACTTCACAGCCTTCTGCGGTTGGTCATGGAGCGGACGGCCATCAAGGCGGTATTCGGTGCCATGGATGGGGGACAACGACGGCAGGAGAATTTGCAGCAGTTTTTCTCTCTGGCAGCCGACAGCGGCAACCAGACCACGTTGATGGCGTTTCTCTCCGATCTGGATCAACGAATGCGCCACGGCCAGTCCATCCCATGTGGAGAGCAGAGCAGCGGCGCGGCAGTGCGGATTATGAGTATCCATAAGTCCAAAGGCCTGGAATTCCCCATTGTCATTCTGGCTGACCTGTCCCGCCGGTTTAACACCGAGGACCTTCGCAGCAATGTGATGACACACCCGACGCTGTTGTTGGGCAGCAATGTGCTGGATCAGCAGAACCGGGTCCGATATCCCACCATTGCCCGCAAGGCCATCGCCATGCAGCTGCGGCAGGAGAGTATTTCGGAAGAGCTGCGGGTATTATATGTGGCAATGACCCGTGCCAAAGAGCGGCTGATCATGACGTATTGCTCCAAATATCTGGAGACGGAGCTGGCCAACGTAGCCGCAGCCGCCGACCGGCCGGTTTCGCCGCAATTTGCCGGTACAGTCAAGAATCCCGGTATGTGGGTTCTTGCCGCCGCCATGACGCGCAGCGAGGCAGGTGAACTCTTCGCCGTGGGGGGATATCCCCGTCAGGCACAGGTATCGGACATTCCCTGGACCATTCGCTGCCATAGCCCGGAAACTCTGGAAGAGACGGCAGCAGTCGATGTTATGGAAGAACCAGCATCGGCAGCACAGCCGCTTCCTGGCTGTGAAGACCTGTCTGATACACTGGAATATCAATATCCCTTTGCCGCTGCGGCGGTAGTACCGTCCAAGGTGACCGCCACCCAGCTCAAGGGGCGGCCTCTGGACCAGGAGATAACGGAACAGGCGGAGAATTTTCTGCCTGTTTCCCATCGGAAACTCCGGCAACCCAATTTTGTGACAGCAAATCGGGGCTTGTCTCCTACGGAGCGAGGCACAGCCAATCATCTGTTTTTGCAATTTTCCGACTATGCCGCCTGCCAAACGCCGGAAGGCGTTGCCACAGAATTGCAGCGTATGCTCCGTCAGGAATTTCTCACACCGGAACAGGCCGACGCCGTTTCTGTAGAACATATGGTGCAGCTGTTTCAATCTGCGTTAGGTCAAGAGATTTTGAATTGTTCTCAAGTGGTACGGGAAATGAAATTCGCCCTGCTGGTAGACGGCGCGATTTATGATCCAACCGCCGCGGGGGAACAGGTGATGCTCCAGGGTGTCATTGACTGTATGTTGCTGGAGGAGGACGGCATTACTGTTATCGACTTCAAGACCGACCGCGTTCAGCCGGGACAGGAAGCCGATCGGGCCGCTGTCTATGCCCGTCAGCTGCAAACCTATGCCATGGCCATCAGCCGCATCTACCAAATACCGGTACGGCGAAAGATCCTGTATTTTCTGACTACAGGTCAGATGCAGGAGATTACAGAATAAAAAGGGGACCGCCCGCTCTCGCAAGAGAGCGGGCGGTCTGCCGGTTGTGAAAAAAGAAAAGAGAAAGGGAGGTTGAAAATGAAAAAGCATTTGGCGATCAGACCATTCGGCCAATGCCCTGATTGCCGCTGTCCTTTTGGACAAGTTTATCTTACCGCCAGGCCATGAACAGATCATGAACGGAACAATAACAAATTTTAAACGTTTTCCTTACCACAACTGCAACTGCCCATCGGCCCGCGTACTTTCCAGGGAGGGCTGCGTAGCGTGGAGCAGTGCTGGCACAGCGGCGCTATCCAGCAGCCAGGGCTCCAGCTGGTCCGACGGAAGCAGCAGGGGCATCCGGCCATGGGTAGGGCGGACGGAGTTATTGGCCTCGGTGGTGATGATGCAAAAACAGTCCATACCACCCCGTTTGTCCCAGACTCCCGCCATATACAACGGCTGATTGTCTCTCAGAGAAAATCGGAACTGCTGGCGGGCATGGTCCCGCTCATAAAATGCAGACGCCGGTACAATGCAGCGCCGCTGTATGGCGGCATCCCGGAACATGGGCCGTTCCAGCAGCGTTTCCGCGCGGGCATGAATCACAGGCTGACGCCCTGGCCAAGGGAATCCCCAGGTCATCAATGCCAGCGTTAGCTCTGCTGTACCGGCCACCAGAACCGGAGCCCGGTCTGATGGTGCAATCTGATCATCAGGCCAGCAGGGGAGAGCCTGCTGCTGGGCCAGCTTGTTGCGGATGGGCTGCAATGCCGGGCATTGGGTGACAGAAAACTGAAAGCGTCCGCACATTGGGAATACCCCCTCTTGCAATAATACTTCTTTTCTTTATTTTAGTATATCTTCCCAGCATTGACAAGAGAAAAACGGCGTTTCCCTCTAGTCTTCGGGAAACGCCGTGGCAGAATTTACTGGATGTGGGCGTGATTATTGATGTGATCGCTGCAATAGCAATAATATCCCTTGCAGCGGCTGCAATACCGGAATTCCAACTCGGGGTAGTCAGCATCGGTACGGCCGCAGACAGTACACTTGTGCCGGTACGGCTTCTGGCCGTCCTTGCCACGATAGCGGTCTGCCCACTGGGGATTGGGCGCCGCGGTTTTCCGGGGCGGCGTATAGCTGCGGTGGTACGAGCCCATGCGGGGCAGAACGTTTTGAATCTCTCTCCCGAAAAACAGGAAGTAGTTGAGCAGGGCAACCACTGGGAACAGGCAGTAGGGAAACGGCAATGTAAAGAAACCCAGGACTATTGAGCCCAAATAGAACCAAGCCAGCCACTTCATTTTAAAGGGGATAATGTAAAACAGCAAT
>DVJJ01000001.1 GCA_018716875.1 Candidatus Avoscillospira avistercoris | reverse complement strand
GCCGGGCCTTGGCGGCCTGGAGCGCATCGAAGAGCACCGCGCCCGGGTCCGCACCTTCATGCTGACGGATCAGCTCGCAACCGGCCCGCTCCGCCCAAATCTGCAGCTGGTCCGCCGCGGCAGCCCGGAAGGTGTCCGCCGCGCAGAAGAGGACCCGCTTGCCCTCTCTTTTGAGCTGCGCACCCACCTTACCGATGGACGTGGTCTTGCCCACGCCGTTGACACCGATAACCAGCACCACAGACGGTTTGGTGGTGGCTTTCAGGGCCGTGTCGCCCACTTGCAGCATCTCCACCAGAATGTCCTTGAGGGCGCTGCGGACGGCGTCGTTGTCTTTGAGCTTCTGTTCCTTGACCCGGCGGCGCAGCTGCTCCACGGCTTTGGTGGAGGTCTCCACGCCCAGGTCTGCCAGAATCAGGCTTTCTTCCAGTTCCTCATAGAACTCCTCATCGATGGTGGCAAAGCCGGAGAAAATCTCGCCGAGAGACGACTCCATGGCCTTGCGGGTTTTGGTGAGTCCTGTTTTGATTTTGTCAAAAAATCCCATGGTATCCTACCTTTTCCGCCGGTCAAATGCCCAGCTCTTTTGTCATTTGCTCCATATCGATATGGAGGATGGTGGAGACACCCTGTTCCTGCATGGTGACACCGTAGAGGACATCTGCCGCCTCCATGGTGCCCCGCCGGTGGGTGATTACAATAAACTGTGTCTCCCGGCACAGATTTCGCAAATAGGTTGCAAACCGATGGACATTGCTGTCGTCCAGGGCCGCATCGATTTCGTCCAGCAGACAAAACGGCGTTGGCCGCACCTGCAAAATAGCGAAATACAATGCAATAGCTACAAAGGCTTTCTCTCCGCCGGAAAGCAGCGTCAGCGTTTTCAGCTGCTTACCCGGCGGCTGCACCTGGATTTCAATACCGCAGCCCAGCGGGTCCTGTGGGTCTTCCAATTCCAGGGAGGCCTTGCCGCCGCCGAACATCTCATGGAACGTCTCAGCGAAGTGCGCATTGATTCGGCCAAACTCCCGGACGAAGATTTCCGTCATCTCCCGGGTCAAAGAGTCAATAATATCCGTCAGTTCTCCCTTGGCTTGCAGCACGTCCTGCCGCTGACTGTCCAGGAACGCATGACGTTCGGAAACCCGGTCGTACTCCTCAATGGCCCCCAGGTTTGGAGTGCCCAAGGCGCTGAGTTTGCGCTTGAGGGTTTGAATCTCCCGCCCGGTCTCCGCGTCGGTCTGGATGGGCGCGGCCACTGCCGCCGCCGTGGTAGGCGTCAGCTCATACGTATCCCACAGGCGGTCGATGATCTGTTTTTCCTCCAGTTCCGCTGTGGTCCGCTTCTGTTCCAGACGGGCGCATTCCCGCTCCAGCAGCAGAATGTCTTTATTTCGCTCCTGGGCAGCTTTCTCCGTTCGGGTTTTTCTGGCTTCCAGCTGCATCCGGTCCGACAACGCCTGCCGCAGCTGCTCGCGCTTCTGCTCCAACGTCTGTACCACGCCCTCCCGACGGGCAGCAATGGACTGCGCCTGGTCGGCAAACGCTTGCAGCTCCCGTTGCTGCTGCTCCTGCAACAACAGCTTGGCGTCCCGCTGGTCCTCCAGCTGGTCTTGCAGCGCTGTCAGCTGTTCCAGCGCGTCACGGGCCGTGGTCTCCCCCGTCTCTAAGGATGCCGCTTCCAGCCGCAGCGCCGTATGCTGTTCCTGGGTGGCAGCATATTGGGCAGCCGTTTCTTGGTGGGCCGTCTCCGCATCCCCAATCTGCTGTTGCAGCTGCCCATGGCATTGGGACAACTCCGCCAGCTGCTCCGTCAACTCCTGCTGTCGTTGGGCGGTTCCGGCCTGTCCCTGATCCGCCGCCATCTCTTCCCGGCGGCGCTGCTCCAGCTGCTCGGCGGCATTCTCGGCCACCAACTGCCGCTGGCGCACTTCGCCTTCCAAACGAAGCACCTGGTCCTCTGCCGTTCGCAGCTGGGTTTCCGATTGGGCCAGCTGATTGTCCGCCTCAAATTGGGCTGTCTGGGCCTGCCGCAATTCCTGGTCCAGCCGATCCTGCTCCCGGTGCAGTTCCACCGTCTCTTTCTCCAACCGCTGTAACTGATTGGCACGGGAGAGAATGCCCACATTACGAGCCGTGGAACCGCCGGTCATAGAGCCGCCGGCATGGAGCACCTGACCGTCCAGGGTGACGATGCGGAATCGATGACCATAGGCGCGGGCCATAGCAATGGCATCATCCATGGTCTCTACGATGACGGTTTTCCCCAAGAGATTGGAGAAAATCTCCCCATACCGGTTATCACAGGTCAGCAGGTCCACGGCGACACCCACAAAGCCACGGCATTGCTCCAAACCCCGCTCTTGTAACCGGCGGCCCCGGATGGTTTCCAGGGGCAGGAAGGTGGCCCGTCCGCCGTCGCGCCGCTTCAGCAGTGCAATGGCGGCCTTGCCATCCTCCTCCGCTGTAACCACGATTTGCTGCATGGCTGGACCCAGGGCCGTCTCCATGGCCACGGTATACGCTTCCTCTGTATGCAGCAGTTTGGATACAGGGCCGTGGATATGGGCCAGCCGCCCCCGCTCCGCCTCCTGCATGACAATGCGCACCGCCTTGGAAAAGCCCTCGTACTCCTGCTCCAATTCCCACAGCATTCGCAGCTTTGCCATAGCGGCATCCAGAACCTTACCCGATTCGCTCCGCTTTTGCTGTACCGTCTCCAGAGCGGTCCGGCGGTTGTCCGCCCGCTGTCTGTGACCCGCTGCAGCATTGGCCGCTTCGGTCGCCGTCTGTTGGGCTGCTTCCAGTTGTCTTTGGGCCTGATTGCACTGTTCCACGGCGTCGGCCAGTCTGGCTTCCGCTTCCGCCGTCTGTCGAACCAGGCCGCTCTTGCGGTTCTCCTGCTCCGTCAAGGACTGTTCCAGCATTTCCTGTTCCCGGCGGCAGCTGTCCATCCGTGCCGTCACCGCCGTTTGCTCCAGTTGCAGTTGATGCAGATGCGCCTGGGACGCCTGGGCCTGCTGCTCCCAATAGGACAGGGCTTCTTCCATGGCTGCCAGTTCCAGGACACATTGGCTCCGCCGCAGCCGCAATTCTGCCAGCTGCGTCTCCCGTTCCGCCATCTGGCTGCGCAAGCCGCCGGAACGGTCCGCCTGTTGGGCCAATTCCCGTCCAATCTGCTCCAACGTTTCCTGGCGGTTGGCTTGGTTGGTCTCCAGCACCGCCTGTTCACTGTCATAGCGGTGGAGCGTATTTTCCAGGCCATCGATGGAGCTGCGCAGGACATCCGTGCGCTGGTCCTGCTCCCGCAATTCCTGACCCAGCGTCTCCGCCGTTTCATACAGGGCTTCCAGTCCTTCATGAGCCTGTTGCAGCTGGTCGGCTGCGGCGGCGTGGTCGTCCCGCGCCTTGCGGGCCGCCTCCCCCAATCGTGCCAGTTGAGCCAGCCACAGAGCCGTCTCCTGTTCTTTCAGCGCTTGCCGCAATTCCAGATACGTCCTGGCCTGCTCCGCCTGCCGGCGCAGCGGATCCAGCTGCAGCTCCAACTCCGCGATTTTATCGCCAATCCGCAGCAAATTATCCTCGGTACCCGCCAGACGGCGTTCCGTTTCCTCCTTGCGGTGGCGGTACTTGGAAATGCCCGCTGCTTCCTCAAAAATCTCCCGGCGGTCGGTGCTCTTGACCGCCAGGATCTCATCAATGCGGCCCTGGCCGATATTGGAGTAGCCCTCCCGGCCCAGGCCTGTGTCCATCAGCAGCTCGTGGATGTCCCGCAGACGGGCCGACTTCCGGTTGATGTAGTACTCACTCTCACCGCTGCGGTAATACCGGCGCGTGATCATGACCTCCGGCGCGTCCACCCGCAAGGACCCGTCGCCATTATCCAGCAGCAGCGACGCTTCGGCAAAGCCCACCTGGGCCCGCTTGGCTGTGCCGCCGAAGATGACATCCTCCATTTTAGCGCCCCGGAGACTGCGGGAACTCTGCTCGCCCAGGACCCAACTGACAGCATCGGAGATGTTGGACTTGCCGCTGCCGTTGGGGCCCACAATGGCGGTGATATCGTGGCCGAACTGCACAACAGTCTTGTCGGGGAAGGACTTGAAGCCCTGCATCTCCAACGATTTTAAGTACACGGTGCGTCCATCCCCTTTCCACGGTTTTATCTGTTTATTTTATCAAGACTTTCCGACGATTGCAAGCGGATTTCCCAATCTTCCATGGGTTCCGGGACGATCCGCAGGCTGTTCAAACCATACCGCTGCCGCAGCCAGTGGACGTTGCACCGTTTCTGCCCCGTCATCAGACTGACACGGTTGGGTGCAACGGCCAGCACCGCGTTGCTGCCCGGCGGCACCGTCTCCAGTAACGCCTGGGCCCGGTTGCGGTAGACGCGGCTCTTGACCAGTTCCCCCAATGCCGGGTGATATGGTCCGGCCATCACCGATTGTGCCAGCTCCTCCGATGGCTGCAAGCCAATACGCAGCACAGGGATATCGCTGCGGAGGAACAGTTCCAGGATTTCCGCTCCCAGGGCCGTCGCTTCTTCCAATGTCTGTGGACGATAGGACCCGTCCGCATACCGTTCCGCCAAGGCTGTGCCCCGGACCACCACGGTGGGATAGAGCCGGACGCCGTCCGGCTGCAACGCCGCCAGCGCGTGGGCTGTCTCCAATGCGCTTTTGTCGGTCTGCTCCGGTAAACCAGTCATCATCTGCAAAATCACAGAAAAGCTGTACTGCCGCAGCAGGGCCACCGCCGGATCCACCACCTCCCTGCCATGCCCGCGTCCGGACGCGTTCAACACCACATCGTCCATGGACTGGCACCCCAGTTCCACGGTGCGGACGCCGCCCCGTCGCAGACGCTCCAGCGCTTCCGGTGTAATGGCATCGGGTCGGGTGGAAACCCGGACCGACGCGAAGGCTCCTGTCTCGAGAAACGGCTCTACAGCGTCCAGTAATTCCTGCTGCTGTTCTGCGGGAATGGCCGTAAAGCTGCCTCCGTAAAAGGCCACCTCCATTCCCTGCCCCGCCAGGGGCAGGGCTTCGGTCAGCAGCCGCGTTACATCCGCCGCCGTCACCGGACGGTGACAACCGGAAATCGTCCGCTGATCACAGAAGACGCACTGGTGAGGACAGCCCCGGTGGGGCACAAAAATGGGGAGAATACGATTGCGCGCCATGGTTCCTCCAAAAAGGGCGCAGAGTGATCTCTGCGCCCGTAATCGATTCATTCATTGGGATACAGCTTTTCAATGGCCTGCTCCGCCGCCGCCTGTTCGGCCCGCTTCTTGCTGGAACCACTGCCGATACCCACCACTTCTCCATTGAGGGTGACTTCCACCCGGAAGGTCTTGTCGTGGTCGGGGCCAGACTCCGTTAACAGCGTATAAGCTAAAACCTGGTTCTTCTTTCGTTGAACCAATTCCTGCAGCGCCGTCTTATAGTCGCAATTCCGTGGCTTTCCCTTGGGCACATCCGTCAGAATCAGACGGTCAATGATGCCCTTAGCCGCCTGGAAGCCGCCGTCCAGATAGGCTGCCGCAATGACAGACTCCACAGCGTCGGCATTGATGCTGTTGCGGGTACGTCCACCGCCCTGCTCCTCGCCGTGGCCCAGCAGCAAATGCTTGCCCAGGCCCAGCTTGGCCGCCACCTGGGCCAAGCTCACCTCACAGACCAGATCGGCCCGCATCCGGGTCAGATCGCCTTCGGGATGGTCGGGGCACTTGCGGTACAAATACTCCGCCACCACAAATCCCAGGATGGAATCTCCCAAAAATTCCAGCCGCTCATTGCTGGCCAGACTGTTTTTCCACTTTTCATTGGCGTAAGAGCTATGGGCCAGGGCATTTTCCAGCAGCCGCCGGTCCCGGAAGGTATAGCCCAACGCCTTTTCCAATTCACTCAGCATGGTCCAACTCCTTTGGAACGGCCAGATACTCCATATTAGCCTCGATGGCCCCCACCAGGTCGCTTTGGACCGTCTCCACCGCCTGCCGCACCGCATGGAATACGGCCAGCTCGTCAGAGGATCCGTGGGCCTTGATCACAGGCTTGGTGACCCCCAGGAACGGCGTACCGCCCACTTCCCGGTAGTCCATTTTCTGTTTCAATTCTCCCAAGCCCTTTTTGCAGATCAGGGCAGCCAGTTTTGTCAGGCCGTTCTGGAGAAACACCTTTTTCATTTCCCCGGTGACCAGTTTGGCCGTACCCTCCATGGTTTTCAGAAGAATGTTTCCAGAGAAACCGTCGGCTACCACCACATCGGCGCCGCCCAGGGGCACATCCCGCGCCTCCACGTTTCCGATAAACTGAATGGCTCCCGCCTCCGACAGCCGTTGCAGCAGACTGTAGGTCTGACGCTGCAATTCGGTTCCCTTGGAGTCTTCCGCGCCGATATTCAGCAGACCCACACGGGGATTGTCAATGCCCAGCGTGGTCTTGGCGTAAAAGGAGCCCATACAGGCAAATTGCAGGAGGAATTCCGGTGTACACTCGGCATTGGCACCGCAGTCGATCAGAACGCAGCGGCCCGTGGCCGTGGGCAGAATGGGCGCCATGGCCGCCCGGCGAATACCGGGAATGCGTTTGACGATAAGGGTAGCCGCCGTCAGGACAGCGCCGGTGCTGCCGGCAGAAATAAAGGCATCGCCCTTGCCCTCCGACAGCATGCGCAGACCCACCACCATGGAGGAGTCACGGCGCTTGCGGACTACCGTGGACGGATCATCGTGCATATCCACCACGTCCTCGGCATTGGCCACTTCCACGCCCTTGGGCAGGTTGGTAATGCCCTGCTGCTCCAGCGCCTTGAGGATGTCCGCGCCGCGGCCCACCAGGACCACTTCGGTGTTCAGCTCTCGGGCTGCGCGTACAGCGCCGGAGACGATGGCATTGGGGGCGTTGTCGCCGCCCATGGCATCAATGATGATTCTCATGACCGCGCTCCTTTCTCACAGTGTTGGTAACATGGCGTCAATCCGCTCCAGGGCCCGGTTGGCAATGGCCAGATTTTTGTTGGCCTTGCCCTTGACCCGGTAGCCCAGGGGCTCGATGATGCCGAAATTCACATTCATAGGCTGGAACTCGCCTACGCTGCCCTCGCTGATGTACCAGGCCAGTGCGCCAATGGCCGTCTCTCTGGAAAAGTCCGGCAAGGGCTTTTCCTGGACCTTGGCTGCCATGGCCAGAGCCGCCAGAAATCCGGACGCCGTGGACTCCACATAGCCCTCCACACCGGTCATCTGTCCGGCAAACGCCACAAGCGGGTTCCGCCGGTCGGCATAGTACCGGTCCAGCAGTTGGGGCGAATTGAGGAACGTATTGCGGTGCATGACACCGTACCGGACAAACTCCGCGTTACGCAACGCCGGAATCATGGAGAATACCCGCTTTTGCTCTGGGAATCGCAGGTGGGTCTGGAAGCCCACCAGATTATAGACCGTACCAGCGGCGTTGTCCTTGCGCAGCTGCACCACAGCATAGGGTTCCGTACCGGTGGCGGGATTTTTCAATCCCACCGGCTTCAACGGTCCGTAACGCAGCGTATCCACGCCCCGGCGAGCCATGACCTCCACAGGCATACAGCCCTCAAACACCATTTTATCCTCGAAGCCGTGGACCTCGGCCTCCTCCGCCGTTTTCAGCGCTTCCACAAAGGCCAGATATTGCTCCTGGTCCATGGCGCAGTTGATATAATCGGCGGTCCCCCGGTCATACCGGGAGGCAAACCATGCCTGCTCCATATCAATGGATTCCGCAGCCACCAGAGGCGCGGCAGCATCAAAGAAATTCATATACTCCGCGCCGCCGAAATAGCGGTGAATGGCTTCGCTGAGAGCGTCGCTGGTCAGCGGACCCGTAGCGATAATGACGGGGCCCTCCGGCACATCCGTCACCTCCGCTTCCGTCACATGGATTTGGGGGTGGCTGCGGATACGCTCTGTCACCAGGGCCGAAAAGCCGTGTCTGTCCACCGCCAACGCGCCGCCCGCCTCCACGCGGGTTTCCTCCGCACACTGGAGAATCAGGCTGCCGCAGCGGCGCAGCTCCTCTTTCAGCAAACCCACAGCATTTTCCAGACGGTCTCCCCGCAGAGAGTTGGAGCAGACCAGCTCGGCAAAGTCCGCGCTGTGATGGGCCGGTGTCATCTTGTGGGGCTTCATTTCTATCAATTCCACATCGATGCCCCGCTGGGCCAGCTGCCACGCAGCCTCGCATCCGGCCAGGCCCGCGCCCACTACGGTCACAGTTCTCATGCGGTCTCTCCTTTCTCGCCGTCCTCATTCTGCTTCTTGGCCGTCCTTTTTGTGGCCGTTGTCTTTTTTGCGGTTGTCGCCTTTTTTGCGGCAGTACTCTTCTTTTCGTCGGTCTTCTTGGCCGTCGATGTCTTTTTCGCAGTGGATTTCTTAGCCGCCGTCTTCTTGGCGGGTGCTTCCTCGGTCTCAGCAGCAGCGGTTTCGCCCTCCGTCTGATTTTCCGCCTCGGCGGCCGCCTGTCCCGGCTTCTTTCGATAGCCGCGCTGGTCCTCCGGCAGGAAGTTTTCACACTTCTCATTGATACAGAAGGGCTTCATATGACCGCGGCCCGATTTCTTGAACATGGTTTGACCGCAGACAGGGCAATCCAGCTCCGTAGGCACATCCCAGGACATAAAGCCACACTCGGCGCCCTGCTCGCAGGCATAATAAGCATAGCCCTTTTTGGACTTGCGCTTGAGCATACCGCTGCCGCATTTGGGGCACCGGCCCGGCATCCGCTCCACAATGGGCTTCGTATTCTTACACTCCGGGTAACCGGGGCAGGCCAGAAACCGGCCGAACCGGCCCGTCTTGACCACCATATTCCGGCCACAGACCTCGCAAATCTCGTCGGTGACCTCCTCCGGTACCTTGAGACGCACGTCCTTCAGCGCCTCCTCGGCGTCGGCCAGTTCTTTGCTGAAATCCGTGTAGAAATCGGCCAAAACCTGCTTCCAGGGCAGTTTACCTTCTTCCACCTGATCCAACTTCTGCTCCATACCGGCGGTGAATTCCACGTCCACAATGTCATTGAATCGCTCCACCATCAGGCCGTTGACTACCTCACCCAAGGGTGTGGGCGACAGACGTTTATCCTGCTTGATGACGTACTCCCGGTCCTCAATGGTGGAAATGATGGTGGCGTAGGTGGACGGACGGCCCACCCCCTTCTCCTCCATGGCACGAACCAAGGTGGCCTCGGTATACCGGGCCGGGGGCTGGGTGAAATGCTGGTCCTGCATGGTGTCTACCCGCTTCAAAGGCTCGCCCTCGGTCAAATCCGGCAACGGGGACTGAACTTCCTCGGCTTCATCGTCTTTTCCCTCTTCATAGACGGCGGTAAAGCCGGCGAATTTCAGACTCTGGTGGTTGGCCCGGAACACGTTGTCGCCGCAGGTGGCTTCGATGGCAATGGCATCATAGAGGGCGTTGGCCATCTGGCAGGCTACAAAGCGGCTCCAAATCAGCTTATAGAGCCGGTACTGATCCTTGGTCAGGTCGCCGGCAATAGTCTCCGGGTCCAGACGCACATTACTGGGGCGGATGGCTTCGTGGGCATCCTGGGCGGCATTTTTCGTTTTGAACTGCCGGTACGTGCCGTTGTGATAGGCTGCACCGTAACGGCTGGTGATAAATTCCTTAGCCGCCTCCAAGGCGTCGTCAGACAGACGGGTGGAGTCGGTACGCATATAGGTGATCAGACCCAACGTACCCTCGCCGGTGATATCGATGCCCTCATATAACTGCTGGGCAATGGCCATGGTACGTTTGGGGGTCATATTCAGCTTCCGGGATGCCTCCTGCTGGAGAGTAGAAGTAATGAAGGGCGGCGCGGGAGAGCGCTTCTTCTCGGACCGCTTGACGCTGGCCACGGTGAAGCTGCCCTGCTCCAGAGAGGACACCACCGCCTGGACTTCCTCAATATTTTTCAATTCCCGCTTTTTGGGGTCCCCATAGAATCGGGCCTGGAACTTGCCGGGCTTGCCCATCCGCTCCAGCACCACGTCCAGCGTCCAATACTCCTGCGGCTCAAAGGCACGGATTTCATTTTCCCGGTCCACCACCATGCGGGTAGCCACCGACTGGACCCGTCCGGCAGACAGGCCACGGCGGACCTTCTTCCACAGCAGAGGGCTCAGCTGATAGCCCACAATGCGGTCCAAAATCCGCCGGGCCTGCTGGGCATCCACCAAATCGTAATCAATGCCACGGGGCGATGCAATGGCCTTGGTGACCACGTTTTTCGTAATTTCGTTGAACGTTACCCGCAGTGTCTTTTCGTCGGGGATGTTCAATAGGGTTTTCAGATGCCAGGAAATGGCCTCGCCCGCCCGGTCCGGGTCAGTTGCCAGATAGATGTTCTCGCTGCCCTTGGCCGCTTTTTTCAAATCGGCAATGACCGCTTCCTTGCCCTTCATGGGGATATAATGGGGTTCAAAATTATTTTCAAAATCGACGCCCATCTTGCTTTTGGGCAGGTCCCGCAGGTGACCCATGCAGGCCTTGACCTGATACTTGGGCCCCAGATACTTTCCAATGGTTTTTGCCTTGGACGGGGACTCCACGATCACAAGATTCGTCTGTTCGCTCGCCATGTACGTTCCTCCAACTTGCCGGTATCCACCGGCAGGATTATTGTTTATGACTGGTCCCTGGCCAGCTCGTAGCGGTTGCCGGGCAGCCGCCGGATATATTGCTTGATCTCCAACATGGTCAGCGACGCCAGGACGGCGCTGGTATCCATACCACAGGCGGCGGCCAATTCATCGAGGCACAGGGGCCGCTCCAAATGCAGCAGAATATTCTTCTCGTCGGGCGTCACCCGGTCAAGGATGGCTTGTACGTCAATATACCCGTCCGATTTCTCCTTGTCAACGGATTTTTTGTCGGACCGTCTCTTTCCAGCGGTGGGGCTGGCTACGGTCTGCTGCTCCGTGACAGCAGGCGTCTGCCGTCTTGTCTCCGGTTCCGGCGGTGGGAAAAACGCGTCTTCTTCCTCGTTCTCCTCCCGCAGATATTGCCGCGGCGCTTCCTTGGCTCCTGCAAACGTGGATTTGGCACTGTACCGGCGAATCCGGTTGGGATAGAGGTGTTCATACTCCTGCATGACGTCCCAGCCGTCCTCCACCAGGGCCGCGCCCTCCTTTAACAGGCGGTTGCTGCCGGCACAGGTGGTGACACCAGCGTTGCCAGGCACCACAAAGACATCCCGCCCCTGGTCCAGAGCATGTTGAGCCGTAATGAGCGCGCCGCTTTTGGCGGGCGCTTCCACAATGACCACGCCACAGGAAAGGCCGCTGATAATTCGGTTACGGACCGGGAAATTGCTGCCCCGCGGCGGCGTACCCGGCGGGTATTCGCTGATCAGGCAGCCGTGGGCCCGGAGATCATTATAAATCTGCCGGTTCTTGGCCGGGTAGACGATATCCAGTCCACAACCCAGCACACCGATAACCATACGCCCCGTGGGGATGGCCCCGGTCATAGCCATGGCATCCGCGCCGTGGGCCATACCAGAAACAACGATGCCACCACTCATGGCAATCTGGTAACCCAGCCGCTTGGCACAGGCCATAGCATAGGGTGAACAGTGACGGGAACCGACGATGGCAATGACCGGTTCATCGTCCAACGCCGGTAAAACACCAGTATAATACAGAACCGCAGGCGGGTCCTCGATGTTGCGCAGCCGCTGGGGATAGGCCACATCCTGCAATGTGAGAATGTGGATCTCCTTCCGGGCACAGGAGCGCAAAATCTGCCGCGGTTCCTCCAGGGATTTATCCAGCAGCGCCTCAATCTCTTTCGGCGTCAGTCCAGCCCGGCGGTATTCGGACTCACCGGCGTGATAGACATCCTGCGGCGTCTCAAAACAGGAAAGGATTTTCTGAATGGTCCGGTTTCCTATGCCTTTTCGGGTTGTCAGCCAAATCCAATAGAGCATGGCCGCCCCTCCTTTTTCTCTCTTATCGCATTCCTCGCATCTGCCACAGCACAATGGTAGCCGCCACGGCAGCATTGAGGGATTCACAGCGGGGATTCATGGGGATAATGGCCTGCTGCTGGGACAGGGCCAGCAGCTCCGGGCTGACGCCCCGGCCTTCGCTGCCGATGACCACCGCCGCCCGCTCCAAGGGCAGCGTCCGTATATCCACAGACCGCTCCGACAGGGCTGTGGCAATCAGTGGAATCTCCGCCGCCCGGCAGGCTGCGGCAATCTCCTCCCGCCCCGCCATCTGGGGCCGGGTCCGAAAAATGGCGCCCATGGTGGCCCGGACCGTCTTGGGACTATACGGGTCGGCGCACCCTTCGGCCAGCACCACCGGTATTTCCATGGCGTCAGCGGTCCGCAGGATCGTTCCCACATTGCCCGGGTCCTGAATGCCGTCGAGAATCAGGCAGCTGCCGGTGAGATGCAGCGGCTCCGGCTGCGGCAGATCACAGAGGAATATGGCTCCCTGGGGCGTCTGCATCTGGGAGACGCTCTCCATAACGTCCTTGGGCACCCGTGCCACCCGTACCATATTTGGTACCGGCGGCAGCGCCACATTCTCCGCGGCAACAATGGTTTTTACACCGGCGTCCCAGCGCAGCGCCTCTTCCAGCAGCTTTGTACCGTCTCCGGCGTATTCCCCACACTGCTGCCGGTAGCTGCGGGAGGTCAGCAGCTTTTTCACATGCCGCAGCAGGGGGTTCTGACGGCTGGTAATCCGCTCTTCCCTCATCGCTTTTGCAGCTTAGCCAGCTGCTCATTGGTGCCCATAGCCACCAGCACAGTACCGGGCTCCATATGGGCATCGGCGCTGGGCATGACCTGGAGCTTACCGTTGACCTTGACGGCTAGAACGTTGATGCCGTATTTGGCCCGGACATTGAGCTCTCGGATGGATTTTCCCACCCAACTCTCCGGCACGGCCACATCTGCAATGCCGTAGGTGTCGGACAGCTCGATAAAGTCCAGAATATTGGAGCAGGACAGATTTTGTGCCAATTTTGCCGCCATTTCCCGTTCAGGAATCACGACACGGTCGGCTCCCACCTTTTCCAGCGCCCGTTTGTACGCTTCGTTGCTGGCCTTACAGATGACCGCCGGGACCCCCAGCTCCTTCAAGGTCAGTGTAATGAGAATGCTGGCGGCCAAATCCTCACCAATAGCCACAATGGCGCATTCAAAATTCCGCACGCCCAGGGCCCGCAGCACCGCTTCATCCCGGGCATCGCCCACGGCGGCATGGGTCACCCGGTCGGAAATCTGCTGAATGTTTTCCTCTTTGGCATCGATGGCCAGGACCTCATTGCCCAGCTCATAGAGCCGCGTGGCCACGGAGGTGCCGAACCGGCCCAGGCCGATGACAATATACGTTTTCATATGGTCTCTCCTATCCAATGAGCACTTTCGTCTCCGCGTAGTGGTATCGCTCCTGCACCTGGCTGCTCATTAAGAAGCCCAGGCTGATGGTGGTAATGCCCACCCGTCCAAAGAACATAAATATAATGAGCAGAATCTTTGGACCCACATCCAACAATGGTGTGATACCTGTGGTCAATCCCACGGTGCCCAAGGCCGACGCCGTCTCATAGAAGCACTGGGTAAAGGTGAATCCGCTGCAAGCGCTGAGATAAACTGCCCCGCCAAATGCCAGCGCCACCATCAGCAGCATCACCGTCATGGCCTGACGTATTTGTTCCTGGGAAATGGTCCGATGGAACACCGTCACCCGAGAACGGCCCCGTGCAGCGCTGAGGGTTGCCAGAATCAAAATACCGACTGTAACCGTCTTGATACCGCCGGCGGTGGAACCGGCAGAACCGCCGATGAGCATTAACAGCGACGACACAGCCTGTGAAGGCTCTGTCAATCCGCCCTGAGAGATGGAAGCAAACCCTGCCGTCCGGCAGGTCACCGACTGGAAGAGACAGGCCAGAATCTTTTCCCATACCGTGTACGTCCCGATGGTTTCCGGGTTGTTCCACTCCAGCAGTGCGAACAGTACTGCGCCGCCCACAATCAGCGTACCACTGATAAGCAGCACCAGACGGGTATGCACGGCCAACTGGCGGCCCCGTTGGTGGAACCGGGACAGATCGGCCCAGACGTAAAAACCCAGGCCGCCCGCCACAATCAGCGTCATAATGACCAGATTGACCACTGGATCATGGACAAACAGGGACACACTGCTGTCGGGCTGCAAAATGCCGAAGATATCAAAGCCCGCGTTACAGAACGCCGATACAGCGTGGAAAATGCCGAATCGCAGCGCCTGCCATAATCCGTACTCTCCCAGGAATCGGATGGTCAGAATCAATGCTCCGGCGCCTTCAAAGAAAATGGTCCAAATCAGCACTGTGCGTACCAGATGCACGACGCCGTCCACATTGTTGAGACTGAAGCCCTGAGCCATGATCAATCGCTGCTGCAAGCCGATTTTCCGGTGCAGCAGGAAAAAGAAGACGGAAATCACCGTCATAAAGCCCAGGCCGCCAATTTGAATCAGACACAGCAGTACAATCTGGCCGAAGCCTGTCCACTGGGTATAGGTGTCCACCAACACCAGGCCCGTCACGCAGGTGGCAGACGTGGCGGTGAACCACGCTGTCAAAAATCCGCAGCTTTCCCCGCTGCGGGAGGAGATGGGCAGCATCAACAGCAGCGTGCCCAACAGAATCACGGCAAAAAAGGACAGGACAATATACTGCTCTGTCCGAATTTTATACGATTTCTT
>DVJJ01000094.1 GCA_018716875.1 Candidatus Avoscillospira avistercoris | reverse complement strand
CCTGCACACCGCCCCAGGGGGAGGATGACGATGCCCTGTAGTATTCCGCCGGAGGTGCTGGAGTACATCGAGCTGGTGGAATCCGGCACACCCAGGGCCTGCCCGGAACAACATGCCCTGGTGGCTATGGTGCGCAAGGCTTTTGCCACCGAAGACCTGCGGGTGGATCGGCAGCAGCTGGACAACTATCTGGGGCTCCAGAAATACTTCCAGTTTCGGCTGTTTCCCTGGGAGAAATTCCTCATGGCCCTGTGGGATTGCACCTACCGGCCGGACGGATGGCCCCGATGGAAAACGCTGTTCTGCATGGTGGGCCGGGGAGCGGGCAAGGACGGGTTGATTGCTTTCGACAGTGCATGCTCCATTTCCCCCTACAATCCGGTGGGCCACTACAACGTGGATATCTGCGCCAACAACGAGGACCAGGCTACCCAACCGTGCAGAGACTTGGTGGAGGTGTTGGAGACGCCAAAGCACGAAGCCAAGCTGAAAAAACACTTCTACCACACCAAGGAGCTGATCCAGGGCCGGAAGAACAAGGGCGTCATGAAGGGTCGCACCAACAACCCCAAGGGCCGCGACGGTATGCGCTCCGGCAAAATCATTTTCAACGAGGTCCACGCCTACGAGAACTACGACAACATCAAGGTTTTCGTCACCGGTCTGGGCAAGGTAGACCAGCCCCGCATTGGCTATTTCACCTCCAACGGCGACGTCTCCGACGGTCCCCTGGACGATAAGCTGGCCCAGGCCCGGCGAATCCTGTTTGAGGGCGAGGACGACGGCGGCATGCTGCCGTTTATCTGCTGCCTGGAAAACCGGGACCAGGTCCACGACCCGGACAACTGGTACATGGCTAACCCATCCCTGTCCTATCGGCCCGCCCTGCTCCAGGAAACCGCCGACGAATACAAGGACTGGCTGGAACACCCGGAGCAGAACGGCGACTTTCTCACGAAGCGCATGGGACTGCGAGCCGGTCAGAAGGAGATATCCGTCACCGACTATGAGCAGGTCAAGGCTACCAATCGGCCCCTGCCCGATCTGTCGGGATGGTCCTGCATTGTGGGACTGGACTACGCCGAACTCAGCGACTGGGCCGCCGTCAATCTGCACTTTCGCCAGGGCGTCCAGCGGTTTGATATCAACCACGCCTGGATATGCACCCAATCCAAAACGTTACCACGGGTCAAGGCCCCGTGGCGGGCATGGGCCGAGGCTGGCCACTGTACGGTGGTGGACGATGTTTCCATTTCGCCTGATCTGCTGGCCGACTATATCCGCCAGGCGGCCATGGTCTACAACGTGAAGCTGCTGGCCATGGATCACTACCGATGGACCCTGGTTTCGGAGAGCATGCGGAAAATCGGCTTTGACGCCAACGACAAAAACCGCGTCAAGCTGGTGCGGCCATCGGACATCATGCAGGTGGAGCCGGTGATCCAGGAGTGCTTCGACCGAGGACTGTTCACCTGGGACGACAATCCGTGCCTCCGGTGGTCTGTCAACAACACGAAGAGGATTAGAAGCTCTAAAAAGCTGGGCGTGGACACGGGTAATTTTATCTATGCCAAAATCGAGGCAAAGAGCCGCAAGACTGACCCGTGGATGGCTCTGGTGGCTTCCATGGTTGGGGAGCCGGTGCTGGGCACCGGCCAGGCCGTGGGCCCGCCGCCCATGGGTGCGGTGAAACTGTGAGGTGATAACGTGAGTTGCAAGTACAAAAATGAGTGCCCAGGTTCCACGGAATGGTGCGAGGCTCCTGGGAATGATTTTAGGCGCTGCATACCATTCCTGATTTCCGCTTTTAAACGGGTCAGCGAGGAAGCGTCCAAGGCGCGGGATTCTCCCCAGGTTCTCTATGTATGTGACCGCCGGGCCTGTCGTAGCTGCAATCCCAGATGCCATAGAACGTTAGATATCACCCATGCAGAGAACTTCAAAAATCTTGATGGCATCATGGTTGAGGCAGTAGGTGAAGACGATGGGATTTAACTTTTTTCGTTTTTTACAGCCTAAGACCGGCCGTACATCCATGGAGGAGGTCAGCTGCCGGGAACTACTGGAAGCCGCCCAGGAATACCAGGTGCGGGAGCTGTGCTTCTGGATCTGCGTCAACATGATCGCCAACGCCATCGGCAGATGTGAGGTGCGGACGTTCCGGAACGGTGAGGAGGTCCGCGAGGCGGAGCACTACCTATGGAATGTCGCCCCCAATATCAACCAGAGCTCCACGGCGTTCTGGCACAAGGTTGTGGCCAAGCTGTACCAGGAAAACGAGGTGCTGATCGTTCCCGGGCAGCGCAGCAAAGGACTGGATACCATGCTGGTGGCCGACGACTGGACAGAGCCGGAGGAATGGCCGTCCCGGCAGAACGAATACCGGGACGTGCGGGTGGGGAATTTTACCTTCCAGTATCCTCTGTATGAAAGCGGGGTAATCCACCTCAAGCTGAACCACAAAAACATGACGCCGGTCATCCGTGGTCTGTATCAGTCCTATTGGCGGCTGGTAGAGGCGGCCCGGCGGCATTATGAGTGGCACCACGGCCAGCACTGGAAAGTCCATGTGAACCAGGTGGCCGGTGGCAAGGATGGCTGGGCTAAGGAGTTCCAACAGATGATCGAGGACCAGGTGAAGCCATTCCTGGACAGCAATGGGGCCATTCTGCCGGAGTTTGATGGCTATACCTATGAGAACGCCGGTGGGCAAAGTGTGGGAGATTCCAGGGATATCCGCAATCTCATTGAGGATATTTTTGAGTTCACGGCCCGTGGCTTTCTGATTCCTGCCGTTTTGGTCAACGGCAAAATCGAAGGCACCCAGGATGCCAACACCCGGTTTTTGACCACCTGTATTGACCCCCTGTGTGACCAAATCCAGGAGGAAATCACCCGCAAGCGCTACGGCTACAGCGGGTGGCAGTCCGGCAGCTTCGTCCGGGTGGATTCCTCCAGCATTCTCCACTTCGATATGTTCGCCAATGCGGCCAATATTGAAAAGCTGGTGGGCTCGGCGGCGTTCAGTGTCAACGACATTCTGCGGGCTGCCAATCAACCCACCATCAATGAGCCCTGGGCCGATGCCCATTGGCTGACCAAAAATATTTCCGCCATGGCCGACGTGGCACGGCTGATGGGCGAGAAAGGAGAAACGACTTGAACCGTGAACGTATGTGGGAACTGAAACAGGCCGCGACGCCCGGCGTCCTGGACCTGTACATCTACGGCGACGTGGAGAGCGACGGCTATGACTGGTGGAACGACGAAGTCATTCGCAGCGAGACCAGCGCCAACGCTTTCCGGGACACGCTGGCCCAGCACCCCAATGTCAGCCAGATCAATGTTTACATCAACAGTTCCGGCGGCAGCGTGTTTGAGGGTACCGCCATTTATACCCAGCTGAAACGCCACCCGGCCCACAAGACCGTCTATATTGACGGCTTCGCATGCTCCATCGCTTCGGTCATTGCCATGGCAGGCCAGGAAGTTATCATGCCGCGCAACACCATGATGATGATTCACAATATGTGGCGGTTTGCCGAGGGCAACGCCGAGCAGCTGCGAAAGGCCGCCGACGATCTGGACGTCATCAACGCCGCAGGCCGCCAGGCATATCTGGAAAAGGCCGGGGACAAGCTGGACGAGACCCGGCTGACGGCCATGATGGATGCCGAAACGTGGCTGACGGCCCAACAGTGCATCGACCTGGGATTGGCTGACCGGTTTGCCGATCAGGATGCCGACTTGTCCAACGCCACGCAGCTGCTCCAAAAGGCCAATCTGCACATGGAGCAGCGTGTGAATATTCAAAAAAGTTTGGCCGCCCAGCTGCGGCAGCTAACCACCAGCCCGGCCCCGCCCCAGGAGCCGGAGACACCGCCCGTCAACAGCGTGATGGCGTTGTTCGGGAACTTTGGAAAGGAGTTTGATTGATGATTTCCATGGATTTGTTGAAAACCCGCGATGATATCCGGGCCATGATGCAGAAAGCCATTAAGGACAACGACACCGACGGCTTTTACCAGGCCCTTGACGCCATGCTCAGCTGCATCCAGGAGAATTTGCAGCAGTCCTATGAGCAGCAGATCAGCGGTCTGCGGCAGGAGGTAGACAGCCGGGTTCTGACGGCCAGGGGCGTCCGGCAGCTGACCACCAAGGAGCGGGACTACTACCAGAAGGTCATTGAGGCCATGAAGACCCGTGACCCCAAGCAGGCATTGGCCAATGTGGACGTGACCATGCCCGAGACGGTCATTGAGTCTGTTTTTGAGGATTTGCGGTCCCAGCATCCGCTGCTGGCAGCCATCAACTTTATCCCCGCCACTGGCCGCGTCCGTATGCTGATCAACACCAACGGCAAGCAGGAGGCCCAGTGGGGCGATCTCTGCGACTCCATTGTTAAGGAGTTGCTGGCTGGTTTCAAGGAAGTGGATTCCGGCCTGCTGAAGTTGACGGCTTTTTTGCCGGTCTGCAAGGCATCCCTGGACATGGGCCCCGAGTGGCTGGACCGTTTTGTCCGGGAAACGCTGTATGAATCCCTGGCTGCCGGTCTGGAGGTGGGTTTTGTCACGGGCAACGGTAAACAGCAGCCCATCGGCATGAATCGCCAGGTGGGCGAGGGCGTCACCGTTACCGGCGGCGTTTATCCCGAAAAGCCCAAAATCACCGTCACCGATCTGTCCCCCGACACGGTGGGCAACCTGCTGAGCCTGCTGGCCGTGGACCCCAACGGCAAGGGCCGCACCGTCCGGGACGTGCTGCTGATCGTCAACCCCCAGGACTACTATCAGAAGGTTATGCCCGCCACCACCGTTATGGCCCCCGACGGAACGTACCGGAACGACGTGCTGCCGTATCCCATGCGGGTGATCCAGAGCGGTGCGCTGGATCGCGGCAACGCCATTCTGGGCCTGGGCTATCGGTACTTTGCCGCCGCTGGCATGGACAAGGCGGGCCGCATTGAGTATTCCGATCACTATCAGTTTTTGGAGGACAACAGAGTCTACCTCATCAAGTTGTATGCCAACGGCCAGGCCAAGGACGACAACGCTTTCCTGTCCCTGGATATTTCCGGTCTGCGTCCTGCCATCTGGAAGGTGGAGCAGGTCACGGCCCCGGCGGCATCCAAGGATGCAACCCTGTCCGGTCTCAAGATCGGCAATCTGGAGCTGAACACGCCGTTTGTCCCTGGAACTAAGAGCTATACCACCACCACCACCAATGTCAGCAATGTGGTAACGGCAATCCCCGCCAATGCGGGCGCGGAGATCGAAGTAAAGATTGCGGATGCCGACGGTGACGAGTCCTTTGAGATCGACAACGGCACCGCAGCCAAGTGGTACGACGGCGAGAACACGCTGACGGTCAAGGTCACGGCGGCCGACGGCGCCACCACGGATACCTATACGGTAACGGTTACCAAGTCGGGGGGATAACGCCCCCGGCTGAAACCGGGCTTGTCGGCTCGGGGGAAATTGGTAAAGCTCGCGCTGGAAAGGGGAAATAAACAATGGCGTATGAACCGACAACATGGAGAGACGGCGATCTGATCACCGCCGATAAACTGAACAAGCTGGAGCAGGGCGTCCAGAATGAGCAGGTAGGCCCCCAGGGGCCCAAGGGTGACACCGGCCCGCAGGGACCTAAGGGCGACACCGGCGAACAGGGACCTCAGGGAGAGCAGGGACCTAAGGGCGATACTGGAGAACAGGGTCCCCAGGGAGAGCAGGGGCCAAAAGGCGACACTGGCGAACAGGGCCCCCAGGGACCCGCCGGTCCCACGTATGAGCTTCCGGCCGCTACGACAAAGGCGCTGGGCGGTGTGAAACAGGCCGCAGCCGTATCCGACGCGGCGGCGGCTCCGACCCAGGAGGAATTCAACAACCTTTTGAAATCCCTGCGGGACGCTGGCATTTTGGCCAGCGCGTAACGGATATGTACAGGACCAGCATCCCGCCGGAACTGCTGGCGGACGTGAAAAACTGTCTCAATATCACCTGGGACGATGATGCCACGGACGCCAAGGTGTCCGGGATCATCGCCTCGGCCATGGTCTATCTGGACGACAAGCTGGGGGAGGCGGCGGATTACACCCAGGACGGCTATCCCCGGACGCTGCTGATGGAGTACGTCCGATACGCCATGGACAGTGCTTTGGACGTATTCGAGAATAACTACCTCAGTCAGATTTTGGCCATGCAGAATAACAGGAAGGTGAGTGCCTATGCCCTGGAAAGCTCCGTACCGCCCCAGTGACGAGATCACCCAGAACTATAACGACGGTCTGGTGCAGATTTTTTCGGTCAGCAACGCGGCGGCCCCAGGCCGGATGCCCGTGGAACAGCTGACGCCCAAGATCAAGCTGCGCTATGAGGAGCGGAGCCTGGGCTTGCAGCGGTACTACAGCGGCAAGCAAAACCAGGTGGAGGTGGAGCGGGTCATCCGGACCCCCCGACGCAGGGAGGTCAGCAGCCAGGATGTGGCCGTCACCGAGGACGGCACCCAGTACCGGATTGACCTGGTGCAGCCGGTGAAAGACACCTACCCGCCCAGCATGGACCTGACGTTGTCGCGGATTGACCAGAATTACGATGTGTCCAATTTGGACACAAAGGGAGGGGACAGCCCATGATGTGGTATGACACCATCATTGCCGCCCATCTGGCTGTCACTGACGCCGTCAGCCACGGGCAGCGGCTCAAATCGGACCGCTATTTTGTCTGGCAGGAGGACGGGGCCAATGATCTGACCGCTGACGACCGGCACACGGAGCGGGCTGTCCAGGGTACCACGGACCTGTTTACCAAGCTGGAATTTGACCCCTGGGCGGCAGAGCTGGGGGAATCCCTGAGTGACTACGGCATCGCCTGGTATCTTAACTCCGTCCAATTCGAGGAAGATACAGGATTCTGGCACCATGAATGGGTGTGGGAGGTGGTTTAGATGGCGACGATCCGGTTTTCCGGCATCGATGCCTATATGGAACGGCTTCAACGGCTGGAGCAGGACAGCGAGGAAATTTTGAAGCGGGCCGTCTATGACGGTGCGGCCATTGTGGCCGATGAGGTCCGGCAGCGGCTCCACGCCGTCCTGTCTCCCGATGCCACCGGCCAGCTGGAAAGTTCGCTGGGTATCTCCAAAATCCAAAATGACCAGGGCTATGTCAATGCCCGCATTGGCTTTGACGGGTACGACAGCAAGGGCGTTCCCAACCAGCTCAAGGCAAATGTGCTGGAAAGCGGGTCCACCAGACAGCCCAAGCGGCCCTTCATGCGGCCTGCCGTCAACGCGGCCCGCCGCCCGGCCGAGGCGAAAATGGAGCAGGTCGTAGAGCAGGAAATTGAAACCCTTATGAGATGAAAGGAGTGTTGCGAGTATGGCAACAATCGGTTTGTCGAAACCGTTTTACGCCAAGTATGCCAACGAAGGCGCCACCGTGACCTATACCGGCTGTAAGCAGCTGGCCAAGGCGGTGGAGTTCGGCATGGAGCTGGCTGGAGGCGATGATAATAGCCTCTATGCGGACAATGGCCCCGCAGAAAGCAATAAACAATTTTCTGGTGGCACCATGAACATTACCACCGATGATATTATGCCGGAGGAGGCCGCCGACATCCTCGGTCTGACGTTGCAGACAGTTACCAATGATGCCATCACCACCAGTGAACCCAAGGAGCTGATTTTTGGTGAGTCTCAGGTGATGCCCTATTTGGGTTTCGGCGTCATCATCAAAAAACAGAAAGACAACATCGTCAAGTACATGGGCCTGGTGCTGCCCAAAATCCAGTTTGCCAACCCCGGCATTACCGCCGTCACCCAGGGCGAGACCATCGACTGGCAGACGCCGGAGCTAAGCGCCACCATTATGCGGGATGACACGTCGG
>DVJJ01000093.1 GCA_018716875.1 Candidatus Avoscillospira avistercoris | reverse complement strand
GTGCTGCGCCGCAGTAGCGCACCGCGAACGGAACATAGAATGACGATAGGTGCGATGTTAGCGTCTTGACTCCTGGAATTGCAGAGAGAGTCAGGGCGTTTTGCGCGTTTTTGGCCTTCTTCTGCAGGGATTCTTAGAAGGAGGCATGTTTTTTGGAACGATTTCAACTGCGTACCGAGATTTTGATCGGCGGCGATGGGTTTGGTGCCATGCTCAAGGAGCGGAAGCGTGTATTTATTGTCACCGACAAGTTCATGCATGAAAGCGGCCGGGTCAGCTACTTGACTGATCGTTTGGCGCCCGATGCCCAGCATAGGATTTTCTCCGATGTGACGCCGGACCCGGATATCGACACTGTCACCGCAGGCGTTAGCCAGATTGTGGAGTTCCAGCCTGACGTTGTTGTGGCACTGGGTGGTGGTTCGCCCATTGACGCCGCGAAAGCCATTGTCTTTTTTGCAGCCAAGCAGTTCAAAATGGAGAATTGCCCCTTTGTGGCCATTCCTACCACCAGCGGCACCGGCAGTGAAGTCAGCAAGTTTTCCGTGATTACCGACCGGGCCAAAGGGGTAAAATATCCCCTGATCGACGAGAGCCTGCTGCCGGATTACGCTGTATTGGACGCGGAGCTGACTCGCAGCGTTCCGCCCGGTGTCACGGCGGATACGGGCATGGACGTGCTGACCCACGCCATCGAAGCCTATGTTTGCACCGAAGCCAACGACTTTACCGATGCCTTAGCGGAAAAAGCCGTCCGTCTGGTGCATCAGCACTTGCTGACGGCCTATGCCAATCCCGATGATCTGACGGCACGGCAGGCCATGCACAACGCTTCCTGCCTGGCTGGTGCGGCTTTTTCCAATGCGGGATTGGGCCTGTGCCACAGTATGGCCCACGCCATGGGCGCTCAGGCACACATTCCCCATGGCCGCGCCAATGCCATTCTGCTGCCTTATGTTATGAGCTATAATGCCGGCTGTGAGAGCACGCTCACCCCCACAGCGGAGCGCTATGCCGCACTGGCTGCACAGCTTGGCTTGGGAACCAGCAGCATCCGCCAGAGCGCCTTGAATCTGATTCATCTGGTGCGCCGTATGGAATCACGGATGAAGATGCCCATGAGTATCCGAGAGGTCGGTCTCTCTGAGAGTGATTTTGAGGCTATGCTGGACAATATGACCGAGGCCGCACTGGCTGACCGCTGCATGGGCACCACACCGGTACCCTGTACAGCGGATGCAGTCCGGGCCTTGTACCGGCAGGCTTACTACAAAGCGGGACGGTATCGTTCCCTCTGAGAGAGCAGGTGACCCATGAACGAATTTGACGAAAAACAGCGGATTATTCAGGAATTTGTACCGGGTAAGCAGGTGACGCTGGCCCATGTGATTGCCAGTCCGGTGGAACAGCTTTATACAAAACTGGGCTTGATTGACGCACGGGGTGCCATCGGTATTTTCACCATTACACCCAGTGAAGGCGCCATGATCGCCGCCGATGTAGCCACCAAGGCGGCGGATGTCTCGATTGGTTTTGTGGACCGCTTCAACGGTTCTCTGGTTATCACCGGCGATGTTGCGGCGGTGGAGGCTGCCCTCCACGAGGTGATGTCCGTACTGTGTGATAAGATGGGCTTTACGCCCACCACAATCACTCGGTCGTGAGGCGGCACCATGGAGGCGCGGAAAAAGCGGATCATCCTTATTGGCCGGTCCGGCTGCGGCAAAACGACGCTGTGTCAATATTTGAACCATGAGGCCATCCGCTATCATAAAACACAAACCATCCAGATCATTAACAATACGATGATCGACACGCCGGGGGAGTATTTGGAACGGACCAATCTCCGCGGTGCCCTGATGGTGACTTCCGCCGATGCGGATTTGATTGTTCTGGTGCAGGACGCCACGGAAAACGGCACCATGTTTCCACCGTCCTATACCAGTATGTTTGCCAAACCGGCCATCGGTATTGTCACCAAATGCGATCTGGCGACGGATGCACAGATTGAATACGCAAAAAACTATCTTACCATGGCTGGCGCCCAGCAGTTATTTGTCACCAGCAGTACCGAAGGCAGCGGGTTTGAACCGTTGCTGCGCTATCTGGACTACGATTGACCGGCGGCTGCCCTGGGCAGGAGGAGAGAACCATGGCGGAAAGTACCTTGCGCGTTGTCATTGCAGATGACGAGCCCATTACCAGAATGGATCTGAAAGAACTGCTGGAGGACAAAGGCTATCAGGTGGTAGGCGAAGCCGGAGACGGTTTTGATGCTATCGAAGTCTGTAAGAGTCTCAAGCCGGATTTGGTGCTGATGGACATTAAAATGCCGCTGCTGGATGGATTGTCCGCCGCACGTATTATGAATGAGGAACGCTGCGGCGCGACTATTGTACTGCTGACGGCCTACAGTGAACGAGAATTTATCGACTCAGCTAAGGAAATCGGCGTAAGCGGGTATCTGGTCAAGCCCATTGATGAAAAATCCATCATTCCCAGTATTGAGCTGGCCGTGGCCCGCAGCCGGGAGATTCGAGCGCTCCAAAACGACATTGCCAAGGTTGAAAAGCGTCTGGAAAGCCGGACCATGATTGAAAAGGCCAAGGGCAAAATTATGGCGCGGGATGGCATGACAGAGCAGGAGGCTTACGACTTTATCCGCAAGTTAAGCCAAACGAAAAACCTGTCCATGCTGCGGGTGTCGGAGATCATTCTGCAGAGTATGGAGTCATAAGCCATGGAACAGATCAAGGTTCTTTGCCGACGGCATACCGATCTGACCGAAGCGGATATGGAAATTCTGGAACGGTATGCCACTGCGCTGCAAACCATAGCCGACATGGAGGAAGCGGACATTTTTCTCGACTGTCCTACCCGGGACGGTGATGCCATTGTAGTGGCAGAGGCCAAACCGAAAAACGGGGCATCCGCCTATCGCAGCAGTGTGGTTGGCATGATGGCTACCGCAGAGCATGAGCCCGCTGTCGCCCGTACATTTCGACTGGGTGTGGCAACCCGCCAGATGAAGGCGGTTACTCAGGAGCGGTCCAATGTGATTCAGACTGTGGAACCCATCCGAAACTATGGACGCGTCATCGGTGTGCTGATTCGGGAAAAGCGGGATGACTGTCAGATGGTCAGCCCAATTCTCCACCTGTCAGAGCAAAGCATGCAGCATATGACAGATTTTATCGCACGGGTGGTAGATGAACACAGCTGGCTCCCAGAGTGCATTGACGAAGCGCTGCTGATTGTCAGCAATGACGGTGTGATTACCTTCCGCAATACCTTGGCTCGGGATTTATACCGGAAATTAGGCTATGTGGAGGACATTCTTGGCAAACGGTATGAGAATTTTCGCCTGATCGATCAGGTAACCACCCGGGATGAGGAATTGAGCTTTACGGCGGTGGAATTGAAAATCGGCGCCGCCTATCTTGTATTCAAGCGGATTCCCATTCATGAAAACGGCATTGCCTTTGCCATTTTGATGACCGATACCACTTTTAAGCACGAGCAGGAACAGCAGTTAATCCTCAAATCGGTCGCCATTAAAGAAATGCACCACCGAGTGAAAAATAATTTGCAGACCATTGCCAGTCTGCTGCGGCTCCAGACACGGCGCACCGATCAGGAGTCCACGCGGCAGGTGTTGTATGAGAGCATGAACCGCATTCTTGCCATTGCTGCTACCCATGAACTGTTGGCTTGCAGCGGCGTGGATGAAATCATGCTGGGTGAGGTCATTGTCCATATTAAAAATAATGCTGTCCGCTTCTTTGCTCCCCAACATTTTGCACTGGAGCTGACCGTAGAGGGCGACGATTTTCGGGTGGATTCCGATATTGCCACTTCGGTGGCGCTGGTCATCAACGAGCTGCTGCAAAACTCTTTGAAATACGCCTTCACAGGCCGAGAAAGCGGTACCATTCGCATTATTGTTACGTATGGGGAGCTGTATTCCCAGATTCAGGTTATTGACAACGGCTGCGGATTCCAGGTGAGCCAGGACAGTGCCAAGCACTTGGGGCTCAATATTGTGGAAACCTTGGTGCGGGACAAGCTTTACGGCCGCCTGTCTATTCAGTCGGACAGCAACGGTACTTGTGTAACCTTTGATTTTAAAAAGAATAAAATTTCAGATTTGTCCGGCACGACGTAGGGCTGGACGGGCAACATCATCCGAACGATGCAGTCCGGGTGCAAAGAGGTTCTTTGCGCCTTGGACTGCATTTGTTTTTTCTGGAAAGGTCAGATGCTATGATGCAGGAAATTGTCCGCAGTGTCGGTATTGATATCGGCACATCCACCACCCAGCTGGTATTCAGCCGTTTGGTGGTGGAAAACCTGGCCGGTAATTACGCTGTGCCCCGGATTTCCATTGTGGAAAAAGAGGTGATCTACCGCAGCAAAATCTACTTTACGCCCCTGCGTTCTCCCACGGAGATCGACACGGAAAAAGTCAAGGAGATTGTCCGTGGGGAATACGCCGCAGCGGGTATTCGCCCTGAGGATTTGCAGACCGGCGCAGTTATCATCACTGGCGATACGGCCCGCAAACAGAATGCCAATCAAGTGCTGGAAGCGTTGTCTGATATGGCTGGAGACTTCGTAGTGGCCACAGCAGGCCCGGACCTGGAGAGCGTTTTGTCAGCCAGAGGCGCCGGGGCCGATGTAATCTCTGAGGAGCACCGTACCACGGTTGCCAACATCGATATTGGCGGTGGCACCTCCAATATCGCCCTATACGAAAAGGGCACTTTGCGGGGTGTCAGCTGTCTTGACATCGGAGGCCGCCTGATCAAAGTGGAGCAGGGGAGAATCAGCTGGATCTTCCCCAAGATTCATGCGCTGGCGAAAAAACATGGGCTGGCCCTGGAAGTAGGGGACCCGGCCCAGGAGCAAAAGCTCTACGAGCTCTGCACCATTATGGCCGGTCATTTGGCCCAGGCATTGGGACTTCTCCCCAAGGATGGAGACCATGCTGGCCTGTATACCAATGACGGCAGCCCCATTCCCACAGAACCGGCAGTCCGGGGCGTCACCTTTTCCGGTGGCGTAGCCGATTGTGTCTATGACCCGGAGCCCGGCGACGTGTTCCGCTATGGCGATATTGGCGTTCTGCTGGGACGGGCCATCCAGAACCATGCAGCATTCCAAACGGTAGAACTGTTCCGCGCGGTGGAAACCATCCGCGCCACGGTGGTGGGCGCTGGTACCCATACTACAGAGGTTAGCGGCAGCACCATCACCTATGAAAAAGACCGCCTGCCCATTAAAAACATTCCCATTCTGCGTGTGGCGGAGGACGACGAAACGCAGCTGGACACGCTGGCCGCATCGATTCGTACTCAGATGGCTATGTACCGGCCGGAGGGGGTTACCGAGCAGGTAGCGATTGCTCTTTCTGGTGCCGGGCGTACCAGCTTTCAGGCGGTGCAGCAGTTAGCACACGCCATTTTGGATGGCGGACGGGAAGCGGTGGAATCCAGCCATCCCCTGATTGTGGTGGTGGAGAATGACATTGGTAAAGTCCTGGGCAATGCGATGAAGGTGAAGCTGGAGCATAAAAAGGACGTCATCTGTATCGATGGCATTCGGACCCGCAGCGGTGATTACATCGACATCGGCGCTCCCATCGCCGGGGGCCACGTGGTGCCGGTGGTAATCAAAACGCTGATTTTCAACTCGTAAGGCAAACCCGCATTGCGGGATTACCAATCATTACTAACGTGAGGTGAGTGAACGTGATACTGAAAACAAAGCTTTTTGGACACACTTACGAATTCAAGTCCCTGCGCGAGGTCATGGCCAAGGCCAATGAGGAAAAATCCGGCGACAAGCTGGCTGGCATCGCCGCGGAGGACGCCCAGGAGCGTGTGGCGGCCAAGGTCGTCCTCTCCCAGATCTCGCTCAATGACATCCGCAACACTCCAGCCGTTCCCTATGAGGAAGACGAAGTCACCCGCATTATCCAGGACGGCGTCAATGAGACCATATTCTCTGAGTTCAAGCATATGACCGTGGCAGAGTTCCGCGAGTGGCTGCTGGATGAGAACACCACCGGCACCATGATCCGCCGGGCCTCTCGTGGCATTACGTCGGAAATTGTTGCCGCCGTGTGTAAGCTCATGAGCAACCTGGACCTGATTTACGCCGCTAAGAAGATGCGCGTGTCTGCCCACTGCAACACTACCATCGGCCTGCCTGGCACTTTCTCGTCCCGCTTGCAGCCCAACCATACAACTGATGATCCTAAGGGCATTATGGCATCCGTTATGGAGGGCCTGTCCCTGGGCTGCGGTGACGCTGTTATCGGTCTGAACCCCGTGGATGACTCCGTGGAGAGCGTCGCCCGCATTCTCAAGAGCTTCGACGAGTTCAAAAACAAGTGGGAAGTCCCCACCCAGATCTGTGTTTTGGCCCACGTCACCACCCAGACCGAAGCTGCCGACAAGTTCAACGCGCCCATCGATCTGATGTTCCAGTCCATCGCCGGTTCCCAGAAGGGCAATGAGGCTTTCGGTCTTAACGGCAAGATGTTGGAAGAGGGCCGCGACATGATGCTCCGCAAGGGCACCTCCACCGGTCCCAACGTCATGTACTTTGAGACCGGCCAGGGCTCCGAGCTGTCCTCCGAGGCCCACAACGGATGGGACCAGGTCACCATGGAAGCCCGCTGCTACGGCTTCGCCAAGAAGTTCCAGCCCTTCCTGGTCAACACCGTCGTCGGTTTCATCGGCCCCGAGTACCTGTATGATTCCAAGCAGGTTATCCGTGCCGGTCTGGAAGACCACTTCATGGGTAAGCTCACCGGCGTTCCCATGGGCTGCGATGCCTGCTACACCAACCACATGAAGGCCGACCAGAACGATATTGAGAACCTGGCTACGCTGTTGGTGGCTGCTGGCTGTAACTACATCATGGGCGTTCCCGAGGGCGACGACTGCATGCTGATGTATCAGTGCACTGGCTTCCATGAGGCTGCCGCCCTGCGTGAAGTCTTCGGCCTGCGTCCCATCAAGGAATTCGACATGTGGCTGGAGAAGATGGGCTTCTCTGAAAATGGCAAGCTGACACCCAAAGCGGGTGACGCATCCGTCTTTATGACGAAGTAATCGGGAGGTGCTAGATCAAATGGATCAGAAAGATTTGAAAGCCATTATTGAGCAGGTTTTGTCCGAAATGCACATTACCGGTGATACGGCCAAGGCCGCGACCGCAGCCGTACAGGAAGCCTGCACGTCGGGCACGTGCAGCCAGATCGAAGAGGGCTGCATTCCCGATGTCACCGAAGTGGATATCCGTACCCAGTATTTGGTCAAGAATCCGGAGCACGGTGAGGAGTATGCCGAGCTGAAGGCCCACGCTCCCTGCCGTCTCGGTATCGGCAAGGCCGGCGCACGGTATAAGACCATGCCCCAGCTGCAATTCCGTGCCGCCCACTCCGCTGCCCAGGATGCCGTCTTCAACGACGTGGATCATGATCTTGTGGAGAAGGATATGGGCCTGTTTATCGTCCAGACCCAGTGCGACAGCAAGGATGTGTATCTGACCCGTCCCGACCTGGGCAGAAAGCTGAGCCCCGAAGCGGTACAGACGTTGAAAGAGCGCTGCAAAAAGTCTCCCACGGTGCAGATTTACGTGGCGGATGGCCTTTCCTCCGCCGCTGTGGCCGCCAATATTCCCGATCTGCTGCCAGCACTGCTCCAAGGCCTGCAGAGCTATAAGATCGATGTGGGTACGCCGTTCTTCGTCAAGTATGGCCGTGTCGGCGTCATGGACGAGATTTCCGAACTGCTGGACGCCGAAGTGACCTGTACCCTCATCGGTGAGCGTCCCGGTCTGATCACCGCGGAATCCATGTCCGCCTACATCGCTTACCGGGCCACTGTGGGTATGCCCGAGGCCCGTCGTACGGTTCTCTCCAACATCCACCGCAACGGTACCATCCCCTCCGAGGCCGGTGCCCACATTGCGGAGATCATCAAGATCATGCTGGAGAAGAAGGCCAGCGGTACCGATTTGAAACTGTAACAGGGAGGAATAAACGATGAAAAGAGATCCCGTCAGAGCCAGCGTCCTGTCTTCCAAGATCATCCCCAATGTTTCCCCGGAGCTGGCCAAAAAGCTGGGCCTGAGCCCGGAGCACAAGTCTCTGGCTCTGCTGACCACGGATTGTGACGACGTGGGATATACCGCTATCGACGAGGCAACCAAGAAGGCAGATGTCTCTGTTGTTTACGCCAAGAGCTTCTATGGCGGCGCTGCCAACGCCAACACCAAGCTGGCCGGTGAGTTTATCGGCATGCTGGCTGGTCCCAATCCCGCCGAGGTCAAGGCTGGTCTCCAGGCCGCCGTGGACATGGTGGAAAACGGCGCTTACTTCATTTCCGCCAATGAGGACGACTCCATTGTGTACTACGCTCAGTGCATTTCCCGTACTGGTTCTTATCTGTCTGAGGGTGCGGGTATCAAGGAAGGCGAGGCTCTGGCTTACCTGATTGCACCGCCTCTGGAAGCTATGTACGCTGTCGACGCCGCCATGAAGGCCGCCGACGTGGAGCTGTGCGTTCTGTATGCACCTCCTTCCGAGACCAACTTCGGCGGCGCGCTGCTGACCGGCAGCCAGTCGGCCTGCAAGTCGGCCTGCGAAGCCTTTGCCGCAGCCGTTGAATATGTGGCTGAGAACCCCAGAGTGGAATAAGTCCGCTTTCGTAACCACAGAGAACCCGCATAACGAAACGGAGGAACTTCCATGAATGCTTTGGGAATGATTGAAACCAAAGGACTGGTCGGCGCCATTGAAGCCGCCGACGCCATGCTCAAGGCAGCCAATGTGACACTCCTCAGCAAAACCCAAGTAGGCGGTGGACTGGTAACCGTTCTGGTAACCGGCGATGTCGGGGCCGTCAAAGCAGCAACGGATGCCGGAGCCGCAGCGGCGGAACGGGTTGGACAACTGATCTCGGTCCATGTGATCGCTCGTCCGGCCCAGGACCTTCAGCCAATGTTGGGCGGCCCCAAGCCACCGGAACCGCCTGTGCCGACTCCGAAACCGAAACAGACTCCGACGGAGGAGCCTGAACCGGAGGAGACGGAGGAGGAAGATGCTGTGGAGGACGCCGAGACAGTATCGGCGCAGCTGACGCTGGAGGACCTGCAAAAAATGACGGTCTCCCGCCTGCGCACGGTGGCCCGGAAACTGCCCCAGATCGGCATGTCCAACCACGACATCCGCTTTGCGCGCAAGGAGGACCTGATCTCCCACATTTGGCGGGTGAGCGCACAGGAGGAATAACCCATGCAGTTATACGATAAAGATTTACTTTCCATGCAGGAAGTACGGGAATTGGTGGGGGCAGCTAAAAAGGCCCAGCAGGAGCTGGCCCAGATGTCCCAGGCGCAGGTGGATCGCATTGTTCGTTCCATTGCCGACGCCGGTGTCCGCAATGCCCGCCGCCTGGCCCAAATGGCCCATGAGGACACGGGCTTCGGCATCGTAGAGGATAAGGTTGTCAAGAACGTCTTTGCCAGCCGTGGTGTCTATGAGTACATCAAGGACATGAAGACCATTGGTGAAATCGGCCGGGACGAGGAGAAGAAGCTCCGCGTCATCGCCGTGCCCATGGGTGTTATTGCCGGTCTGATTCCGTCCACCAACCCCACATCCACAGCGCTGTTCAAGTCGGAGATTGCCATTAAAGCCGGTAACGCCATTGTCTTTTCTCCCCATCCCAGTGCCTTGCGATGCATCAAGGAGACGGTAAAGGTTATCCGGCAGGCCATTGCGGAGGCAGGCGGCAATGAGAATCTGGTCAGCTGCATCTCCATCCCCACTATGCAGGCTACGGACAACCTGATGAAGCACCCGGATACGGCGTTGATTCTGGCCACCGGCGGCAGCGCTATGGTGCGGGCAGCCTATTCGTCCGGTACACCTGCCATCGGCGTGGGACCCGGCAACGGTCCGGCCTATATTGAGCGGACTGCTGATATCCCGCTGGCCGTCAAGCGGATTATGGATTCCAAGACTTTTGATAATGGCACCATCTGTGCCTCAGAGCAGTCAGTCATCTGTGATATCGACATGCGGCCGCTGGTACAGACGGAAATGGAGAAACAGGGTGCCTACTTCCTCAGCGCTGAGGAGAGCGCCAAACTGGGCAAGTTCATTCTGCGGGCCAACGGCACCATGAACCCCGAGATTGTAGGCCGCAGCGTGGATACCATTGCCAAGCTGGCCGGTCTGACCGTGCCCCAGGGTACCCGAGTGCTGGTGGCTTATGAGGACGGCGTGGGCAGGGGACACCCCTATTCCAATGAGAAACTGGGCCCCATTCTGGCCTTCTACACCGGGACCGATTATAAGGATGTGTGTGAAAAGTGCTGCACCATTCTGCACTATGAGGGCAAGGGTCACACCTTCTCCATGCACTCCAATGATGAATCGGTCATTGATTACTTCGCTCACCGTATTCCGGCTTCCCGGTTTATGGTCAACACCCCGTCGGCCTTGGGCGGTATCGGCGGTACCACCGGCTTGATGCCTTCGCTGACGCTGGGCTGCGGTGCCATCGGCGGCAGTGCTACCAGTGAGAACGTGGGCCCCATGAACCTGCTGGACAAGCGGTACATTGCCTACGGCACTCAGGAGTTGGAGGATATTCGCAAGAGTATGCCCGATTGTTCCGACGGCATCTGCAAGCTGGACGATACTGGTGAGACGGTGACGCCGGAAATGGTGGATGCCATTGTGGCGCAGATTATTGCGAAGTTGCAGCAAACACCTTGAGAAACTTGATAATTTAAGGAGGAATATACCATGGCAGCAATGCAGGCATTGGGTATGATTGAAACAAAGGGTTTGGTGGCGGCTATTGAGGCTTCCGACGCGATGGTTAAGGCAGCCAATGTCACCCTGATTGGTAAGGAGCATGTGGGTGGCGGTCTCGTCACCGTTATGGTTCGCGGCGATGTGGGCGCGGTCAAGGCCGCTACTGACGCCGGTGCAGCTGCGGCTGAGCGCGTGGGCGAATTGATTTCCGTCCATGTGATTCCCCGTCCTCATGAGGAAGTGGAGCAGATTCTGCCCAGCCTCAAGTAATCACTACGAACCAATTTCCAGCTAGGAGGAATATACTATGGCAGCAATGCAGGCACTGGGTATGATTGAAACAAAGGGTTTGGTGGCGGCCATCGAAGCCGCTGACGCCATGGTTAAGGCGGCCAACGTCACCCTGATCGGCAAGGAGCACGTTGGCGGCGGTCTCGTCACCGTCATGGTCCGCGGCGACGTGGGCGCGGTTAAGGCCGCCACCGACGCCGGTGCAGCCGCAGCCGAGCGCGTGGGCGAGATGGTCTCTGTCCATGTGATTCCCCGCCCCCACAACGAAGTGGAGGCCATTCTCCCGGCGTTGCAGGGCTAATGTATGGATGGCGGGAATGCCGCGGGGCTGCTCTGGCAGCCGCCGCGGACTCGCCCCAACGGTTTTACTCTAACGTCAGGGGGTGTGTAAATTGAAGGTGATCACCGAAGCACTGCTCCGGGAGCAGCTGCGGGCTGAGACGCCGGAAACCTTTTATATTCCCGAGGGAAAAATTTTGTCGCCAGCCGCTAGAGAGTATTTACAGCAGCGTAAAATCAAAATCAGCAAGGACCCTCCTCCGGCCCCTGCGGTACCGGAGGAGCCCAAAACCGTCGTAACCGAAGCGCCGGTGCAGCCGGTAGCCAAGTATGTGGATGAAGAGACAGGCGCGTTTTACACGGAAAAGCCGGAGCATATGACGCACTTGTACGGCAATGTTTTGATCCCCAAAGCTCATCCGCATATCTTTTTCCGCGGCAAGCTGGACAGCTTGGGCGCACAGATTGTGCTGACTCAATCCATTCTGGCAGAGACAGCGGGTAATGAAAAACTGATTGCCGATTTGCAGGACATTTTGACGGTGCTCCATGAGATGATGCGGTGTGACGCGCTTAACGAGCCGTTCCGCAATGAAACGCTCATCGGTTTGACTCACGCCCAGCTGCGGGAGCGGTCCCATGATCCCATGCGGTTCTTCCATATTCCGCAGATGACCATGCCTGACTACAAGCTGGGCAGGACCTACGCTATGTTGAACCAGCTGCGTACCCAAGTCCGTGAGACGGAAGTGGCAGCCAATCAGGTATTCCGCGACGGCAAAAAGTGCACCAATCTTCCCATTGTGGAGGAACTGAACCGCATGTCCAGCGCCATGCATATCATGATGTGCATGTACCTGGCCGGTATGTATACCAAGGGATAAGGAGACCGACCATGGATGAGATTGTACAAAGCGTACTGGAGGCCATGACCCGTGCCGGTCTGGTGGATGTAGAAGTCTCCGCCAGACATGTGCACCTGTCCCAAGCCCATCTGGAAGCGCTGTTCGGCCCCGGCGCCACGCTGACGCCAAAGCGGCCTCTGTCGCAGCCGGGCCAGTTTCTCTCTGAGGAACGGGTCAGCATTATCGGCGCCAAGGGCCGGAAAGACCGGGTGGCTGTATTGGGACCCGTTCGGCCCGATACCCAAGTGGAGCTGTCCAAAAGCGACTGTGTGGAACTGGGCGTGAAGGCCCCCGTCCGGGAGTCCGGCGATGTAGCCGGGTCCGGCGCCATCACGATTGAGGGCCCCTGTGGTCAGATTACAGTGGAGCAGGGGGCTATTATTGCCCATAACCATGTGCATCTGACACCGGAGGCCGCCCAGGCCATGGGCGTGGAGGATAAGCAGCACGTCAGCGTGGAGGTTCTCAGTGACCGCCCGGTGACATTCCGTGATGTCATCATTCGCGTCAGCAATAAGTTCAGCTGCCGGATGCACATTGACTTTGATGAGGCCAATGCGGCACTGGTCAACGGCTTTACCTTGGGCAGAATCATAAAATAACAGTGGGGCGTGATTTACGCCCCGCCGTGACAAAGGATGGCGATACTATGATGGATTTGGAACGGGTCAACGCCTATATGGAGCGTGTCAAGCAGTCGGAGACCACCACCTTTCAGCCTGTGAGTGACAAGCTCAAGGTAGGCGTGGACCTGGGTACGGCGTATATCGTCCTGGTGGTTCTGGACGAGGAAAATAATCCCATTGCCTGTGAAAAACAGGCGGCCAGCGTGCTCAAGGACGGCGTAGTGGTGGATTACAGCGGTGCGCTGCAAATCGTCCGCCGTCTCAAGGAAAAGCTGGAAGCCCGTTTGGGAGGCCGGGAGCTGGTCAATTGCGCCATTGCCATGCCGGCCGGTACAGAATCCAGCATCAAGACCCATCAATATGTGGCTGAAGGCGCGGGGTTTGAAGTGACCAATGTGCTGGACGAGCCGACGGCAGCCAATTCCATCTATCAAATCGAAGAAGGTGTCGTGGTCGACATTGGCGGCGGCACTACTGGCCTTGCCATACTCAAGGGAGGCAAGGTGGTTCGTATCGAGGACGAGCCCACCGGCGGCACCCATGTGACATTGGTGCTGGCAGGCAACTACCATATCTCCTTTGAAGAAGCGGAGGCCATCAAGCAGGACTATGCCTGCCATCGGGAAATTCTGCCGGTGGTGAAGGCGGTAGTAGAGAAAATGGCAGGTATCGTCAACCGGTATGTGGACAAGCAGGAGACCGACACCCTGTATCTCTGCGGAGGAACCTGCTGTCTCACCGGTATTGAGGATATTTTCGCGAAGGAGACGGGCATTCGTACTGTTAAACCG
>DVJJ01000005.1 GCA_018716875.1 Candidatus Avoscillospira avistercoris | reverse complement strand
CAGATCCAGCAAGTATACCTCTTTATCCCGCAGCTTAAAGGGAACATCGCCGCTGACAATCTTCTGTGCCAAGCCTTCAGCAATGGCGGTTTTGCCAACGCCGGGCTCACCAATGAGACAGGGGTTATTTTTCTGACGGCGGTTGAGAATCTGGATAACCCGTTCGGTCTCCACCTGCCGCCCAACAATCTGATCCAGGCCGCCATCCCGGGCCTTCTGGGTCAGGTTCAAACAATAGCTGTCCAGGAACTTGCGCTTCTTGTCCCGGCGCCCGGAAGAAGGCTTCTCTTTGGGCTGCTCCGGCTCCATCGGCTGGGCCAGCTGGTCGCCCCGCTCGCCGCCGAACAGTTTGTTCAGAAACGGGAAAGTGGCTGTGCGGCTGTCGGATTCGTCATCCTCTGTCGGGTCTGTCAGTTCGCCGGGGTTGGGTGCGCTGCCCATCATGTGCATCATTTCGTCGGACAGGGTTTCCAGATCTTCGTCTGTGACTCCCATCTGCTTCATAATATCGTCCACCGGTTTGATGCCCAGCTGTCTGGCGCACTTCAGACAGAGACCATCGTTGACCGTTTTGCCATTTTCTATTTTTGTGATAAAAATGACTGCAACATTTTTCTTACAGTTGGAACATAAGGTCGGGTGCATATCACTAATCTCCTTATTGAAGGATTCCATGGTTCATACTATACTACGGCTGCTCAAAAATGCAATGAATTTTTATGGCAGGAACAGCGACGCATGGTTCGCCGCTACCAGAACAGCCGTTCCATCCTCTCGCATGAGGACTTGGGTGATGCCCAGAATATCATCGGTTTGTGCGTAGAGCTGCAGGTCGGATGTGTAAATTTGCAGCCCCGAGGCCGTTAAAACAGCCACATAATCTCCGGCGGCCGACAGGTGCAGGACTTCCTGCCCTAAGGCAAGGCTGGCTCGTTCCTGACCATCATACTCTACCGTTTTCAGAACGTATTGGGAACCGGTCTGGTAGGGGTTCAATGCCAGCGTCACAAAGCCGTCACCGTTGATGTCATATTTCATCAGGTGTTCTCCGTTGTATCCATAGGTGCCGTAGATTTCACCTGTGGTACGAAGCAGCTGCAAGCTGGTTTCGCCTACGGCGCAGAGATAACGATCTTGTAAATAGTCCAGCTCATAGATCAGCTGATTGCCAAGCGCAATCTGCACCGGCTCCTGCTCCTCCACCGTAGGGTCCAGCAGCAGCAAACTGCTGGTGAACGCGCCTTGCTCTTGCCCGAGTGCAATGGCTGCCAGTTGGGTACCGCCGCTATCTACCGCACAGAGCGGTAAATACTGGGCGGATGAATACCACTTGAACCGTTCCTGCGTCTGGTTGTCCATCATGGTCAACATAGTGCGGTAACCGTCGGCACCGCTGGCAAAGACCATATCGCCATTGGCAGACAAGTCCACATCGAGGATGGTGTGGTCCAACACTCGGTTTAGATGCTCCGTACCGTTGCGCACAGCACAGAGGGTTGTGCCTCCAATGTCCCATGCTGCGGCGTAATTTCCAGCCACATTTACATTGGGATTTTCCATGGTGGCGTTCACATCTGTTAAGGGGTTGCCGGATTCATCATAGGGCATGAGGCCACTGCTGGTGGCAACCAACAGACCGTTTTCATAGACGGCATAAACATTACTATCATAGGCAGGAAATTGGTAATTGCCGTAAGTCCCGTCCGGTTCCACACCCATATATGTCACCCAGCGCCGAAAACGATCAAAGTTCAGGTCTCGCCAAAACAAAACCAAGGCCAGTACTGCCAGCACTATGACTGTTACGATGATCAGCCATCGCAGACGCCGCCGGAACCGTCGCCGCCGGAACCGTTCCGGGTGGAGCGGAGTGACTTTGGAAGTATCCCACTCAGACATGGAACTTCACCTGCCCGTCATCGTACCACAGATGGGTCATATAGAGGCCGCCTGGCGGTACGGTTGGTCCGGCGGCTGTCCGGTCTCCCCGTTCCAACAGCGCACCGATTTCCTCCGGGGCAATTTTACCCTCAGCACAATAAACCACGGTACCGGCCATGGCACGGGCCATATTGTAGAGAAAACCGTCAGCACAGACCCGCAGATAAATCAGGTCCCCCTGCCGCTCCACGTCGTAATAGTACACTGTGCGGACTGTGGTTTTGGTTACCGTGCCCACGCTGCGAACGGCAGCAAAATCATGAGTACCTACAAACTGGGATGCGGCCTGCTGCATAATGGTTTCATCCAAATGCTTGGGATAAAACCAGGCCCGGTTGACATAGAAGGGGTCACCGATACGGGAATTGTAGATGAGATAGGTGTATTCCTTCCGGACACAGGAGCCGATGGCGTTAAAACCGTCGTGAACCTCCATGGCATCCGTCACCACGATGTCTTCCGGCAAATGGGTGTTGAGGGCATAGGGCAGCCGGTCCACCGGAATACGGGAAGTGGTGTGGAAGTTGGCCACATACCGTTTGGCGTGGACACCGGCATCGGTGCGGCCACAGCCAGTCATCTTGACCTTATGGCCAACCACCGCAGCCGTGGCCTTTTCCATGGTTTCCCCCACGGTGATGTCGTTTTTCTGCACCTGCCAGCCGTGATAGGCTGTGCCCAGATAAGTCAAAAATAATGCGATATTCCGCATATACGGTTTCCTCCAGGAAAAAATCAGATTCCCACCACACGCAGAACGATCATGGCTGCCACCAGCAAAATACCGAGCAATAAGGTGACATAGTCCCGCCCGGCAAAACGCAGCCGCTTCATACGGGTTCGGCCCTTTCCGCCCTGATAGCAGCGGCACTCCATGGCCACTGCCAGCTCATCGGCACGACGCAAAGCGCTGACGAACAGTGGCACCAAAATGGGAATCAGCGCCTTTGCCCGCTGTAAAATGCTGCCGGTTTCAAAGTCGGCGCCCCGGGCTTTCTGAGCCGACATGATCTTGTCGGTCTCTTCAATGAGGGTGGGGATAAACCGCAGGGCGATGCTCATCATCATAGCAAGCTCATGGACCGGGACCTTGATGCGCTTGAGGGGGTTCAGAAGCAGCTCCAGACCATCGGTAAGGGCAATGGGCGATGTGGTATAGGTCAGCATAA
>DVJJ01000092.1 GCA_018716875.1 Candidatus Avoscillospira avistercoris | reverse complement strand
CTGTCAGAAACGCCACCAGAAGCAAGAGCACGACGAATTTCAGCAGCAGACTGGTTTTCCACTGGGTCACACACCGCGCCCTCCCTCCATTTTATAGCCTTGGCCCCAAACCACTTTCAAATAACGAGGGTCTGATGGCGTAATCTCAATTTTCTCCCGCAGGTGCCGGATATGGACGGCCACGGCACTTTCGCTGCCTTGGGCCGGCTCATTCCAGACCTGTTCATAGATCTGCCGGGAGGAAAACACTTTATCAGGCTGGGACATAAGCAGCCGCAGAATATTAAATTCAATGGGCGTCAGGGATACAGCTTCTCCGTCTACCGTAACCGCTTTGGTCTCGTCGTTGAGCTCAATATTGCCAATGGTCAGACGTTCTGTGGGCCGCGTCATGCCCCCCAGATTGGTATACCGCCGCAGCTGAGACCGTACCCGAGCCACCACCTCAATGGGGTTGAACGGTTTCGTTATGTAGTCATCTGCGCCAATATTCAGACCCAAAATTTTGTCAGAGTCCTCGCTTTTGGCCGTCAGCAAAATGATTGGTACATTGCAGACCTCTCGAATCCGCGCCGTGGCGGCAATGCCATCCAATTCCGGCATCATCACATCCATCAGGATTAAATGGACCGGCGTCTCCGACACCAGTTCCACCGCTTCCCGCCCGTTGGAAGCTGTGAGCAGTTCATAATTCTCACCAGAGAGATAAATTTTCAGTGCTGAGACAATGTCAGCATCATCGTCACAGATCAGAATACGGTACATAGTATATCACCTCATGGAACAGGTACAAAGGTTTCCAGCAGGCCGCTCATGGGCTCCAGAGTCCCGTCCTGCCGGTAGAGATAGTATCCGCAGCCGGGGCCCGGCGGCGCAACGCCCGCCTCATGAACAATGCAGATCTCATCCTCGCTGGGCTCCGGCAGCAGAATATGCTCTGCAAATCGGCCGGTCTCGTCGGGGTGGCAGCCAACCACATCGTAAAACTGCCGGTTACCGCGCTCCGTGTTGGTCAGCAATGACAGATGGTACCGGCCTTTCGGATGCAGCCGTGGAAACTGTGCGGCATCGGAATCCAGAACCATAAATTGCCGATGGGCCCGTTTGACACAGAGAACGCGGGAAAAATACAGGCAATGGGGGCCGGTAAACAGGCGATCTGCCGCCGTCCAAATGGGAATCTGATATGGCAGCTGAGAAGCACAGCGTTCTGTCCGTCTCCCCCACTCCGCATCATCGGCATGGGGTGTGCTTGGGAAAAAGCTGAGGCCCGGCCCGCCGCCCAGATTACAGAAGGCAATGGGCGTATGAAGCCGCTCCAATTCCTCAATAACCGGCTGCAACAGGGACAGCACCATGCCGTAGTAGTCCGGGTCCAAAACCTGCTGGGTCAAATGGACCTCCAAGCCCAATCGTTGGATGCCGGTTCGGTGGAGATAGGGTGCGTATTCCAAAATCTCCCGCAAGCCCATGCCCCGCTTGGAGCGTTCGGCACGACACAGCACAGTTCCATCCAACGTCACCTTGCCGCCGGGATTAAACACCAGACTGGCCGTAGCAATGGGCTGCTCCAAGCACACAGCGGCAGAAATGTTATTGTCCACAGACACCGTAGCCCCCAGGGATGACGCCAATGCCAGCCCATCCACCGACGGGTACATGGGTTCATACACCAGTGATTCCCTAGAAAAGCCCCAATCGGCAGCCTGCCGCAATTCCCGGTCAGTGCAGCAGGAGACACCGCATCCCTCCTCCAGGAGAATCCGGGCCATGCCGTCCAGTGGCAGCTGCCGCAGGGGGAAAATCTGGCGATGCCCAGGGCACCAGGAAAACGCCTGTAAAAAATCCCGAATACTTTCTCGGATGCCCGCTTCATCGTACAGGAAAAACGGCGTGGGCAAGCCGGCTATCAGTTGTTTCAGCTTCTTGCGCGGCAGGAAAACCTCATCCAGCGCACTGTGCTCCATGGCCATACCGCCGCTCCTTTCTGTAAAAATGCTCCCGGTCGGTGTTCCGTCCGGGAGCATTCCAGATCGACTTTATTAGACATGGTCAGTATAGCACTGGACCTGCCCATTTGCAATCAGAATCACACCGTAGCTGCTGCCATATCCGATAGAGCCTGGATTCAGCATCCACAAGCCGTCCGTTTCCTGGCAATAGGCCACGTGAGTGTGGCCAAAGGCAGCCACTTGCACACCGGCTTCCCGCGCCGCCAGCTCCATGCGGAGCAGACCGCCCTTGACGCCGTAGGCATGGCCATGGGTCAGCAGCATGGGCACACCGCCCAACTCCTGACGCACCGTCAAGGTTTTGGTTGGCAGCGGCAGGTCACAGTTTCCGGGAACCGAAATCACCGGATAATCCGGAAAGCGTTTTCCCAGCTTTCGGGCGTCCCGCTGATGGTCTCCCAGATGGAAAATATAATCGGGCCGCTCCCGCAGAACGGCATCCTCCATGGCGGAAAATTGGCCATGGGAATCGGAAAGGACTAAAAATTTCATGGGTCATCACCTTTTTTTCCGTCACACATATACTGGGATGAACAGATCATCGTGTGAAATGGAGGTAGTTATATGGATCGTCAATCCTTTCCCTTTCAGGAGCAGGATATTCGTCGTGTTTTGGGCAGCCCCGAGGGTCAGAAGTTGTTACAGCTGTTGAATCGGGACGGTGGTCAGGCTTTGCGTCAGGCAGCCAGCGCCTTGCGCAGCGGCAACACACAGGCAGCCATGGAGGTACTTTCCCCCATCATGGAAACCAAGGAGGCTGCGGAACTGGTGGATCAGATCAATCGCAAATGAGGTGACCATAAATGGAGGATCTTGAAAACAAGATCGGTGAGATATTAGGCGATCCGCAGGCTATGGCAGGGATTTTGTCTCTGGCCCAAAGCCTGGGACTGACGCCGCCGGAACCGGCGGAACCATCCGCCCCTCCGCCTTCCTCGCCGTCTCCACAGCAGGACCCCATGGCTGGTTCCATGGCACAACTGCTATCCATGGCTGGGTCTCTGGGCGGTAAGGAACTGGCCCTGCTGCAAGCGCTGCGTCCCCTGCTGCGGGAGGACCGGCGGTACAAACTGGACCGGGCCATCCAAGCGGCGAGAATCTCACAGATTGCTGGAACAGCTATGAAAACACTGGGAAATTCAGATACCGGAAGGTGATGGACCTTGTATAATCGCTACATCCCATCGGCGGACGGCAGCTATATCTGTCAGCCGGTGGCGGAACTGCCCCATTTAGAGGGCAACGCATCCGACAATCGGCCATCCAACCCCCCACCACGTCCGGCGGCGGCTTCCTGCTTGAGCCGTCTGCTGCCGTCAGATCTGGAGGCCGATGACATACTCATTCTTCTGATTCTGCTGCTGTTGTTTTTGGACCAGGACGGCGAAGCTGATTCTACCCGTGCCCTGTTGGCTGCGGCAGCCTTCCTCATTCTGCGCTAGGAAGAATTTTGGTGCCGTCCGGCAGCTGAAACATTTCCTGCAAGGATGTGTTCTCCGGTGTCAACAACTGGCAGGATGTTTGTCTCAACTGGT
>DVJJ01000091.1 GCA_018716875.1 Candidatus Avoscillospira avistercoris | reverse complement strand
GCTTGATCCATCCAAACTGCGCGGTAACAGAACAGTCCAGCAGCGGACGCAGGTGCAGTTCAGGATAGGTGTTGTACCGGTCAAAGAGCGTCTGACTGGTGGTGACCAGACCAAAGGCCGGGGTATTGCGCAGGATATGATAGTACAGTTGGCTGGTGTTGACGTTGATCTCACCAAAGGTGTGACGGTCAAGGCCAATGACAGCGGAGGTCTGATTTTCCAGTTCAGCAGCGACGTTGCTGTACTGGACCAGGGTATACGGATAGAGCTCCGTCTGACCGATGGGGCCGGAGCCCTGGTGGAGGGGATTCTGGGGGCCGACAATGGCTTGAACGGGAAAATCTCCCAGAGGATGATATTCAACGGCATGGTTGTGCAGCTTGGTGACAATGGACTTTTGAAACGGCGACAGACAGCCGATAACGGCAAAGTCCATCTGGCATGTCTCCACCGAGGGAAGCAGGGCATCCAGGGAAGAATAGTTCATAAAAGAGAATTGGAGCGGGCTGCCGATATATTGTTGAACAATTTCAGAAAAGGCCTGGGTACATCGGCTGGCATTGAGGGTGGCGACCCGCAGGGTAAGACGCGGTTTTTGCTGCTGCTGTTCAAAGGCATCCTGAATCTGCAAAAATTCCCCCTTTAAAATCCGAAAGCGGGCAATAAGGTCGGCGCCCTCCGGAGTGGGCACAACACCGGTGGCGGTCCGAACAAAAAGCGGAAATCCGGCGGCCTGTTCCAGCTGCTTTATGGCGTGGCTCAAGTTGGGCTGGGAGACGTAGAGGTTGCGCGCCGCTTGACTGAAAGAACCCGTATCGGCAATTTCAACGGCATAAAAGTATGCATGGATATTCATGGATGCTCCTCCCTGAGACGCGATTCGTCAGAGTTATACCTGGACATGAAAATTATATATTTGCTGTTTATGACTGTCAAGTGATACCATGGGGTTACATTCCAGAAGGAATTGAAGCAAAAGAAAAGGAGGAGAACCCATGGAGTATCTTGAGCAAATGCGGGCCTATCTGCATCAGAACGCTGCCCGTTATGCAGAGATGAGCGACGAAATCTGGGGCTTTGCCGAGCCGCGGTTTCAGGAATACCGCTCCGCGCAAGTGCAGCGGGACTATCTGGAACAGCTGGGATTTCAGGTGCGCCAGGGATTGGCCGGAGAGGAAACGGCGCTGCTGGCAGAGTACGGAGCGGGCAAACCGGTTATTGCGTTTCTCGGCGAGTATGACGCACTTTCGGGCCTATCCCAGAAGGCTGACTGTCCCAGGGAAGAGCTCCTGGACCCGGAGGCCTGGGGCCATGGCTGCGGACACAATCTGTTAGGTGTCGGATCGTTGGCGGCGGCAGCGGCGCTGAAAGATTGCATGGAACGGAACCAGTTACCCGGCACCGTCCGCTATTACGGATGTCCCGCGGAAGAAAACGCCGGCGGCAAGGCCTTTCTCGTTCGGGATGGACTGTTTGATGACTGCGACATTGCCCTATATTGGCATCCCCACAGCTATCATCAGGTGGTGTACGGCAGTTCCAATGCCAATTTCCGGGTGTTCTTCACCTTCCACGGTACAGCGGCACATGCTGCGGCCTGTCCCCATCTGGGCCGTTCTGCCCTGGATGCGGTGGAGCTGATGAATGTGGGTGTCAACTATCTGCGGGAACATATGATCGACGAGGCCCGCGTTCACTACGCTGTTACAGACACCGGCGGCACCTCTCCCAATGTGGTGCAGCAAAAGGCCCAGGTTCTCTATGCCATCCGGGCGCCCAGGCTGGAACAGGTCCAAGAGCTATACCAACGGATCTGCAAAATCGCCCAGGGTGCCGCCATGATGACCGAAACCACGGTGGAGATCCGGCAGGTGGCCGCCTATGCCAATATGCTGTCCAATCCGGTGATCTGCCGGCGGTTTGAAGCCCATTACGCCGATTTGCCGCCCATCGACTATACCGAAGCGGAGCTGGAATATGCCCGGCAGTTCCACGAGTCCATGCTTTCCAAAGGCCGGGAGGGCGTTACCCGTGAGGCGGAAAGCCTGTTTGGCAGGGAAGCGGCGCGGACGCAGCTCCAGCAGCCGGTCTATACCGCGCTGGCCGAACACAACAAGTACGAGGATATGAAGGGATCGGCAGATCTGGGAGACGTGAGCTGGATTGTCCCTGCGGCCTTCTTCTATGGAGCTACCTGGGCGGGCGGCACGCCGGTCCATTCCTGGCAGGCCACAGCTCAAGGAAAATCCTCCTTGGCCCACAAGGGCATGCTTCATGCCGCGGAAGTCCTGGCCGCCACCGGCTGCGACTTCCTGACCAATCCGGACCTGGTTCGGGAGGCCAGGGAAGCGCTGCGGGAGATGCTGGACGGCAAAGTCTACACCAGTCCGCTGCCGCCGGAGTGCAAGCCGGAGCTGTGGTAAGTGCGGCGGCGTTCCTTGTAAATCTATGACTATGGGAGGTATGAGCTATGAGTCAAATGACCCTTTGCATCATCATTTTTGTGGTGACCCTGTTCGGGTTTGCCTTTGGCAGCAGCTACATTTCCATTACCACCATGTCCCTGATCAGCATGATGGTCATGGTAGTGACCGGATGCCTCGACACAACGACAGCTTTGAGCGGTTTTTCCAACACCAGTACCATCCTGATGGCCAGTATGTTCATCGTCGCCGCCGGTCTCAACCGGACACAGATGGTGAACAAGGTTTCGGCGTATATCTGCCGGATCAGTAAAGGCTCGTTCACCAAGGTTCTGGCGGGATACGTCATCCTCACATGTATCCTGGCGCAGTTTATTCCCAGTGCCATTGTGGCATTCAGCATTGTGTTTCCCATGGCCATGGGCGTTTGCCGGGAGATGAAAGTCAGCCCGTCCAAGATGATGTTCTCCCTGGGCATTACCGCCATCGGTACCGTGATTACGCTGCCCTTCAGCTCGGCCATTTCGGAAATGGCACGGATTCAAGGCTTCCTGGAAGCCTACGACTATACCCAGTACAACATGGGCATTCTGGACATCACCTGGGCCAAGTTCCCGGTTATGCTGGTCATTCTGCTGCTGGCGATTTTCGTCATTCCCCGGTTTGCCCCCGATATTCCCATGGAAAAGATTGAAGCCAGCGGCGGCGGCAGCACGCAGCAGGCAAAGCCTCTGGACCCTGTGCGGGAGGTCATCGGCTATCTCACCTTTGTACTGGTGCTGCTGGGTCTGATTTTCTCGTCTCAAATCGGTTTGGCTACCTGGCAGGTGGCTATGATCGGCGCCCTGGTGATTGTGGCCACCCGCGTTCTGAACAAGCAGGAAGCCATCAACAGTATGAACCTGAGCATGGTGCTGCTCTACGTCGGTGCGCTGGGTATGGGCAACGCACTGTCCGCGACCGGTGCAGCGGATCTCATCGGTGACAAGCTTTCCGTTGTGATTCTCGGCCTCAATAACAACTATCTGGCAGGACTGCTGTTCTTCCTGGTGCCCTTCATCCTCACGCAGTTCATGCTCAATCTGGGCATCTATTCCATCTTTGTTCCCCTGTACATTATGATCTGCAAGTCCATGGGCGCCAACCCCATCGGCCCCATTATGCTCTGCATGATTGCCGCCATGACGGCGTTCTTCTCTCCGCTCGCAACTCCGGCAGTCCCGGTTATGATGGGCGTCGGCGGCTATAACCAAAAGCAGCTCTTTAAAATGGGCTGGCTGCCGGCCGTGATCATCACGGTGGTGGCCGTCGGCTGGATTATGACCATCTATCCGGTGTTCTGATTGGCTGGGACCAACGGAGCCGTCCGTGTGGAACGGAACTTCCAATCCGGGACGGCGTCGGCTATTTGAATCTGATATAACGCAAGGAGGAATTTGCATTGGATGCGCATATCAAAGCCATAGCAGAACAGTATGCCGCCGAAACACAGGAGGAGGCGCTGGAGCTGCTGCGGACTCTGGGAAAAATCCCGGCGCCTTCGCGTCAGGAGGACCTGCGGGCGACGTTCTGCCGGGATTGGCTTCTGAGCCAGGGAGCCAGTGATGTGACCATTGACAAGCTGAAAAACGTCATCTGTAAAATCAACTGTACGGAGGAGCGGGAACTGGTCGTCTTTGCGGCCCATACGGATGTGGTATTTCCCGATACCGACGAGCTGCCCATGCACGAAGCGGACGGGAAACTCTATGCCCCCGGCATTGGCGACGATACCTCCAATCTGGTCAACCTGCTGATGGCGGCCAAATATCTGCTGAAAAACCGGTTGTCCACCAAGTACGGCATTCTGATTGTGGCCAACTCCTGCGAGGAGGGACTGGGCAATCTGGACGGCGTTAAAGAGCTGTTTGCCACCTATGGAACCCGCATCAAGGCGTTTTACTCCTTTGACGGCTACACGCCCCAGTGTTGCAGCAACGGCGTAGGCTCCTACCGATACCGTATTACCTGCCGGACCACCGGCGGCCATTCCTATTTGAACTTTGGTGAGCCAAACGCCATTCAAATCCTGTGTGGTCTGGTGGAGGATCTCTATAAGATTCAAGCGCCCACGGAGGAAAAGACCACCTACAATGTCGGCCGCATCGAGGGCGGCACCACCGTCAATTCCATTGCCCAGTCGTGCAGTATGCTCTATGAATTCCGTTCCACGTCCCAGAAGTGCCTGGAGACCATGGAAAAGGCGCTGCATGAGGTGGTGGAAGCCCACCGCGGCCGCGGCGGAGAACTTGAGGTGGAGCTGTTGGGCGTCCGCCCCGGCAATGGCCCCCTGGACCGAAAGGCGCTGGCAGCCTTTACGGAACAGACCGCGGATATCATCTCCAACTTCTACACCGGCGACATCGACTATGCCGCCTATTCCACCGACAGCAATGTGCCCTTGTCCCTGGGCATCCTGGCCAATACCGTGGGCACGGTTCTGGGCGGCCTGGCCCATACACGGGAGGAATGGGTATGGCTGGACAGCTTGCCCAAGGGATTGGGCATTGCCCTGAGTTTGATGCTTCTCTATGTTGACCATCTGGACTGACCGGCGGCTGGATGTTCGATGATTTGCCCAATTCCATACTAAAAACAACAGACTGCCTGGGGAGTTTCTCGAAACTCCCCAGGCAGTCTGTTTTGCCGCCGACCTGAGGGTCTATGGTCAAAGAAATGATCTGTGCCGTACCGCCGTACCGGGGATTTGAGCATCCAAACATCGCGGGCCACAGCGCCCGCAGCCTTGTGGATGAGGGTGCTGTGAAGCGGCATCTCCTCGTCAGCAATGTCAACCGTGGTACGTCAAATCGGTCTTGTCCATATCCTGCTCCAGCTCGTCAGGGAGGTATTTGCGAAACACCTGCACGAAGATACCGGATGTAAGGTAGCCGTAAATACCGGCGCCGCAGAGAATCACCAGCCCCAGAAAGGGGATGAAGTGCATGGAAAAAAAGACGAAGGTTCCCAGCAGCACCGCCAGCAGCAGCGTGTAGGGGAAATTGAGAAACGCCATTAAAAAGGCGTTTTTCAAATGGGCGCGGATGGGGTTGTGGAATTTTGCCACAACGGGAAACAGGTACAGCGACGTCATCAAAAAGGGCAGCAGCACAATGGAGCTGACCACCAGAACGGCCGTGGACAGGGGACCTTCCATGGCCAGACCCAGACGAAAATCCAGCAGCAGCACGGCGCCGACCACCAGCATCATCAGCCATAGAATGGTGGACTGACGGAAATTCTGGCGGAAGGACCGGAGAAAATTCTGGTGTACATGGGATTCATCGGTGCGGATGCGGCGCATGGACGCATAATAGAGGGCCGTGGTGGACGCGCCGATGGTCACAATGGGCAGGCTGCACAGCAGCCACAGCACATGGAGCGCCACCAGATCGGCCACCAGATTGAGAAACCGCACCAGCAGACCGTCATAAGAAAAGGGGTTCAAAATGCATTGCCTCCGTCTGTCGAAGTGTACTGAAGGTCCCCCGCAGGGGATGGATAGTATTATATAGAAAAAGCAAAATCTTGTCGATGGGGAAATAGACCAGAAATCCATATATCATTTAGGTAATACTGTATAAATTTAATAAAATCTAAAATAAAACTTGCGCAACAGAACCGGGTATTGTATACTAAAACGCGTTTGGAACGGAACCAACCGGAACACAGCATTACTGAGAGGAAGTGGAGCGAATGCCCCAGACAACTGCCGTTGTCACACCGTACAACCGACCCTTTATTGAACAGCGCGCTGACCCGTATATCTACCGGGGACCGGACGGCGCCTACTATTTTACCGCTTCGGTGCCGGCCTACGACCGCATTGTGCTGCGCCGCGCCGCCACGCTGGTGGGACTGCGGGAAGCGGAGGAAGTGACCATCTGGACCAAGCATGCCAACGGTCCCCAGAGCTGCCACGTTTGGGCGCCGGAGATTCATTATCTCCAGGGCAAGTGGTATGTGTACTACGCGGCCAGTGAAATCGAGGACCCCTGGAAGCTGCGTCCCTACGTGCTCCAGTGCACCGGCACGGACCCCATGGCGGACCCCTGGGTGGAGCTGGGCATGATGCAGGCGGCGGACACCGACTTGTTCTCTTTCCAGGATTTTTCTCTGGATGCAACAATTCTCTGCCATAAGGGAGAAATGTACTATATCTGGGCGGAAAAAGTTGGCGTCGGCAAGAAAATTTCCAACCTGTACATCGCCCGGATGGAGACGCCCTGGAAGCTGGCCACCGATCAGGTCTTGCTGACCACGCCGGACTATGACTGGGAGCGCATTGGTTTCTGGGTCAACGAAGGCCCCGCCTTCCTGCGCCACAACGGCCGGATTTACATGACGTATTCCGCCAGCGAGACCGGCGCCTGCTACTGCATGGGCATGCTGAGCATCGACGAGGACGCCGATTTGCTGGACCCCAGAGCGTGGAAAAAGGAGCGGTATCCGGTCCTCTGCACCAGTGAGGAAATGGGTCTGTTCGGCCCCGGCCACAACTCCTTTGTCAAGGCCGAGGATGGCGTCACCGATGTGTGCGTCTACCACGCCAGACCCTACAGCGAGATTGTGGGCGACCCGCTCTATGACCCCAACCGCCACGCCATGCTGATGAAAGTGATCTATGACGAGGCCGGCCGCCCTGTTTTTGACTTTGCCAATTCCGTGGAATTTTGAGGAAATCAAAACCTTTTTCCAATATTTATATTTTTCTAAACTAAAATTTGCCATTGTGTGAAATATATAAATTCATACATGGATTTTTGACAAATGGTATAAAAGTTTGGTTTGCTTTTAGAAAATATAAAATAATTATTGATTTACCTAAAAATAAGTGCTATGATATGCCCACTTAAAAAGCCTGCCAAAATCTCCGTGATTTCGACGGGTATTCAGATCCATTAGGAGGAGAAGAGAACATATGAAGCTGAAAAAAGTAGTTGCTTTGTTCCCGGCTGTTACCATGCTGGGCGGCGTTCTGCTGACCGGCTGCGGCTCCAAGGAGGGCCAGACCGCCGACGGCAAGAAGTCCCTAGACGTTTTCCTGTACCTTAACGACCATGAGTCCGAGATCTACAAGAATATGATTGACAAGTTCCAGCAGGAGCATGCCGATACCATCGGGGAGATCAATCTCCAGATCACCACCCAGGAGGAGTATCTGACCACCCTGACCGGCATGATGACCGCCGGCTCTCTGCCCGATGTGTTTTATGTTGGCCCCGAGTCCGTCAAGCAGTTTGTGGACAACGGCTACATCGAGGACCTGACCCCCTATCTGGAGGAGAAGGGCATCTCCACCGACGGCCTGATGCAGGACGTGCTCAACAGCTACCGCTATGACGGTACGGCCACCGGCAGCGGCGACCTGTACGCTCTGCCCAAGGATTCCTCCGTGTTTGCCTACGCCTATAATAAGGACCTGTTCGACGAGGCCGGTCTGGAGTACCCCGACCCCGAGGACCCCTACACCTACGACGAGTTTGTGGAGGTCTGCAAGAAGCTGACCAAGGACACCGACGGCGACGGTGAGATTGACCAGTGGGGCGCCGGTTTTGCCAACGCCTTTATGCTGTATCAGTTCGTCTGGTCCAACGGCGCCAGCTTCCTGTCCGACGACTATAAGACCGTCACCATCGACACCCCCGAATTCAAGGAAGCGCTGCAGAAGTATGTGGACCTGACCCTGGTGCATAAGGTTACCCCCACCGTGGAGCAGGACGCCTCCCTGGGCGTGTACCAGAGATGGCTGGCCGGTCAGGAAGCTTTCTATGCCTGCGGCACCTGGGACGTGGCTGCCTTTATGGACCCCGAGACCTTCCCCTATAACTGGGATCTGTGCCTGTTCCCCACGCTGTCCACCGGTAAGTCCATGACCTATCTGGGCACCGTCGGCTATTGTGTCTCCGCCGACAGCGAGAACAAGGAAGAGGCTGTGGACCTGATCAACTACCTGAGCACCGACGCCGACGGCCAGCGTGAGGTTTCCGGCATCACCACCGGCAACTCCATCCAGATTCCCAACATTGTGGAGCTGGCCGAGGGCGAGTTCCTGGATGCCGTTGCCGACGGCACCGTCAAGTATCCCTCCAACGCCAATGTCATCTTCAACTATATGAACGGTACCGATTTCTGCGGCGGCCGCTTTATGGAGAGCACCTATACCCCCAACGCCGAGTGGATCAACCTGTTCTTTGAGTCCGTGGACAAGGTGAAGAACGGCTCCACCACGGTGGACGATTTCATCGCGGAGATCGCGCCCCAGATGCAGGCTTCCCTGGACGAGGCCTGGGACAGCGTTTCCTGAATGATGAGCCAACAGAAGAACATTCGATGAATTGTAGGAGGTGAAAGAGCATGAATGTATCGGAAGTTCGCCCAGTGAAAAAGAAAATGAGCAAGGCAGCTCTGACAGAGCATCGCTGGGGCCTGGCCTTCGTGGCGCCTCCCTTCGTCGGATTTCTGCTCTTTATGGCGTTTCCCATTGTGTTCGCCTTTGTGGCCAGCCTGACCAAGTGGAACGGCATGAACGACATGCTGGATCAGTTCTGCGGCTTGCAGAACTACATCAAGCTCATGGGAGACGAGAAGTTCTGGAAGGTCCTGGGCAATACGGTCATCTACATGCTCGGTATCCCCATCGGCATGATCCTCGGCCTGATCATTGCCGTGGGTATGAATCGGAAGATTCGCGGCATCAAGGTCCTGCGGACCCTGTACTATATCCCGGTTGTTTCGTCTCTGGTGGCCGTGGCCATTCTGTGGATGTGGGTCTTCAACTATGATTACGGCCTGCTCAACAGCATCATCAAGTTTTTGACCGGCCAGCACGGCCCTAACTGGCTGGGCGATGAGACGTGGGTCAAGGTCTCCATGATCATCTTTATGGTCTGGAAGGGCCTGGGTACTTCCATCATCCTCTATCTGGCGGGCTTGCAGGGCATTCCCAGAGATTACTATGAGGCGGCCACCATCGACGGCGCCAACAGCTGGAATCTGTTCCGCCATATCACGGTGCCCCTGGTGTCTCCGGTCACCTTCTACCTGCTGATTACCGGCCTGATCGGCGGTTTCCAGGTCTTTGTGGAAGTGCTGGTCATGGTGCCCACCGGCGGCCTGGATTACAGCGCAGCTACGGTCGTCTTCTACCTCTATGAGAAGGCGTTTACCAGCCGGCAGATGGGTTACGGCTCCGCCATGGCGTTCCTGCTGTCTCTGATCATCTTTGTGATCACGGCCATCAACTTTAAGGCCCAGGACAAGTGGGTCAAGACCATGGATTAAGGAGGTGTCCCCATGCCGTTACAGCGCAATAAAAAAACGAAACTGGTGGACACCATCGTCCTGATTCTGCTGATTCTGGGCGCTGTGGCCATGGTGTTTCCGCTGGTTTACATGGTGTTCAGCTCCTTTATGACAAAGAATCAGATTCTCTCGGCGGACTTTTCCATCATTCCCGACCCGTGGAAGTTCGGCAAGTACACCGAAGTGCTGCAGCGCCCGGAGTTCCTCCGGGGCGTGCGCAACACCCTGATGGTGGCGATTCCGGTGCTGGTGGTGGGCGGCTTTACGTCCTCTCTGGCGGCATTCTCCTTCAGCAAGCTGCAATTCAAGGGGAAAAACGGAATCTTCCTGGGCCTGCTGGCTACCATGATGATCCCCTTTGCCGTCGTGATGATTCCCCAGTACGTCATGTTCACCAAAATGCAGTGGACCAACAGCCTGCTGCCCCTGATCATTCCCGGCCTCTTCGGCAATGTGGGCGTGATCTTCTTCCTGCGGCAGAATTTGACCAGCATCCCCAGCACCCTGGTGGAGGCGGCCAAGATCGACGGCTGCGGCTACTTCCGCATTTACTATCAGATTTTCCTGCCGCTGATGAAGGGCGCCTTGATGACCCAGCTGATTCTCTGGTTTATGGGCATCTGGAATGACTATCTGGCGCCCACCATCTTCATCCAGGATGACGAGTGGTTTACCTTGCAGGTTGTCATTCGCTCGTTCAATTCCTACTACGCGGTCAACAGCGACTATCCCCTCATTATGGCGGCCTCGGTGCTGTCCATTCTTCCGACATTGCTGCTGTTCTTCTTTTTCCAGCGGTATATTATTGAGTCGGTGGCCATCTCCGGCGTGAAGGGATAACCTCATCCTGCGGTTTGGCCTGATACAAGGGGCGTTGCGTCTGCAACGCCCCTCTTTTTGAAAGGAAGTGAAAACCGTTGTTTCGCCTGAATCAATACGCCGTCGCCAACAATGGTATGGCCGGCGCCCATGACCCGTCCATGCTGTATGACCCGGTCACCAAGCGGTATTACTCCTATGGTACGGATATCTACGGACCGCCGTTGGGGCTGCCCGACGCCATTGGTATTCCCATCCGCAGCTCCGCCAATCTGGTGGACTTTCAATATGAAGGACTGGCCCTGTCTCCGGAGGCCATCGCGGAGGGACGCGACAATGGAGCGTTTCCGCCCACCGTCAACTTCTGGGCCCCCTATGTGGAGTATGTCCGGGGGGAGTACCGCATGTACTATTCCGCCACCCGTGCCTTCGGCAGCTCGGAATCCCGGATTTGGCTGGCCGTGGCCCAAAATCCCCTGGGACCCTTTGAAAACCGGGGTGTTGTGGCGGACACCTGGGGAACCGACGACACCTACCCCAACGCCATCGACGCCCATGTGATCTGGACCGGGGAGCAGTGCTATCTGGTGTACGGTTCCTTCTTCGGCGGCATCTACCTCAAGGAGCTGGACCCGGAAACCGGTCTGGCCAAGAGCGGCGACGCCAAGGAACTGGGCGTCTGCATTTCCCGGAAAGGCCCCAATTCTCTGCTGGACGGTCCTGAGGGCGCGGCCATTCAATACGTGCCGGAAACGGGTTATTATTATCTGTTCCAGTCCTATGGCTGGCTGGGAGAGAATTACGATATCCGTGTGGGACGCAGCGATTGCGTCACCGGGCCTTATGTGGACCGGCAGGGCCGGAATCTGGTGGAGGAAACGCTGGGCGACAAGCTGGCGGGCAGCTACCGGTTCCAGGGCGACGCCCCCGGCCAGGGACAGGACGAGCCGGACTGGCGGTTCGGCGGTTTCTATGGACCGGGCCACGGTGTACCGTTTTATGACCCGGTGGGAAAGCGGTACTTTTTCGTTCACCATATCCGGGACGGCGCGGCCATTCATCGGGTGGAGGGCGACGGGGAACACCCTGTCAGCTATCAAAAGCACTATATGATGGTGCGGCCCATGTTCTTCCTGGACGGCTGGCCCACCCTGGGACCGGAGCCATACGACGGCGCCGCCATAGTGACGCGGCCCCTGTCGGAGCTGCGGGGCAGGGAAGTGGAGGTGCTGACGCTGCCCTGGGCGGACAATAGCCAGCAGACCTCTGTAATGGGTTCCGGCGACGCGGTATTGGACCGGCTGACCAGCGGCGTATGCTATGACAGCTGGGATTTTGAAACCGGGAAAAATAGAACTGTATTTACTGGATTTGATAAGTTTGGTGTTGTATCTTGGGGGAAACTTCGTTATAATGATACCTAATATAGTTTTATCTAAACTAATTTAGTACCATTATGAAAGTGATGATCCAAAATGCTGCATATCAAACGACTGGAGGAAGGTGTTGAGCTGTTCAAAGCACTGGGCTCGGAACTGCGCATCAACATCCTCAAGCTCCTGCTGGAATACAAAGAAATGAATATGAATGAGCTGGCCAGCCATTTGGGGATTACCAACGGCGCATTGACCAGCCATATCAAGAAGATGGAAGAGGTCGGTCTGATTACCATTCTGTCGGAACGGGGCGGCCATGGCAACCAAAAGCTGTGCCGCATTGGTCTGGACAAAATCCTGGTGGAGATTCAGCAGGATGACGCGGACAGTGAGGAAAACATCTGCGAGACGGAAATTCCCATTGGACACTATTCCGACTACCGGATTTTCCCCACCTGCGGCCTGGCGACCACAACGGAACTGGTGGGCGTCGTGGATGACCCCCGGTACTTTGCCTATCCGGAGCGTATCAACGCCGGTGTCCTGTGGTTTGCCAAGGGATACATTGAATATATCATTCCCAATGTGCTGCCCACGGGTACCAGAGTGGACCAGATCACCCTGTCACTGGAAATGAGCTCCGAGGCCCCCGGCGTCAACAGCGATTGGCCGTCGGATATTTCGTTCTGGCTCAACGATGTGAAAATTGGCACCTGGACCAGCCCCGGCGATTACGGCGATATCCGCGGCATTTTCACCCCCGACTGGTGGTTCCCCAACTGGAACCAGTACGGTTTGCTGAAGATGATTGTCATCAACCGCAAGGGTACCTTTGTGGACGGGCTGCAAATCTCCGATGTCACCATTGACCAGTTCCATCTGGACTACAAGAGCACCATTCGATTCAAATTTGAGGTGGCCGAGGACGCCAGAAACGTGGGCGGACTCACGATTTTCGGCAGCGGCTTCGGCAACTATAACCAGGATATCAAGGTACGCCTGGGATATCACCCCATGCCCAAATAACCGGGATATTCCAGGAATACCGCCTTTTTAGGAGGATTTTTGTGAGAAAAACCATTGGACTGCTGCCGGTTGCCGCCCTCTGTCTGGCACTGACCGCCTGCGGCGGCAGCGTTCCGTTACAGGCTGCGGAGCCTGTGACCCATACCTTTGCGGAGGTTTCGGTCCATGACCCGGCCATTGTCCAGGGGGACGACGGCGAATACTATATTTTCGGTTCCCATCTGGCCGTGGCTAAAACGTCCGATCTGATGAACTGGGAGTATGTCAACCAGGGTGTCAAAAACCAGAATGACGTGATTCCCGATGTCTACCATCAGATGGAGGAAGCCTTTGAGTGGTCCCACAGCAATACGTTCTGGGCCCCCGATGTGATTCAGCTGCGCAGCGGCAAATACGCCATGTACTATTGCAACTGCCAGGGGGACGCCCCCATCAGCTGTTTGGGTCTGGCACTGTCGGACAACATCGGCGGACCCTATGAAAATCAGGGCATTCTGCTGAAATCCGGTATGGAAGCCTCGGTGCCGGACGAGGACGGCGACCTGTACCAGGCGACAACGGACCCCAATGCCGTGGACCCGGTGGTGTTCTATGATGCCGAGGGCCGACTGTGGATGATCTACGGCTCCTACTCCGGCGGCATCTTTGTAAAGGAGATGGATCCGGACACGGGCCTGCCCCTGGAACCGGGCTATGGCAAGAAGCTGCTGGGCGGCAACCACCTGCGCATCGAGGCCCCTTACATTATATATAATGAAGCAACCGGCTACTATTATATGTTCCTGTCCTTCGGCGGTCTCGATTCCGACGGCGGTTACAACATTCGTGTCTGCCGCAGCGAGACGCCGGACGGTCCCTATTATGACTCCATGGGCAATGATATGATCGACTGCAAAGGCCCGGCCAACAGTACCTTCAGCGATGTGACGGCCCAGCAGTACGGCACCAAGCTTATGGGCGGCTACAAATTCCTCTGGCAGGAAGGGGAGAGCGGCGAGGACCGCAAGGGGTATCTGTCTCCCGGACACAATTCCTGTCTCTACGACGAGGAGAGCGGAAAATATTTTATCATCTACCACACCCGCTTTGAAAAGAGCGGTGAGGAGCACCAGGTCCGCGTCCATCAGATGTTCTTCAACGCGGACGGCTGGCCGGTCATTGCCCCCTACCGCTATACAGGCGAGACCATCGGCGCTTATGACGACAGCGAGGTGGTGGGCTCCTACAAGTGGATTGACCATGGCCGGGAGATCACGGCGGAAATGCAGACCTCCTGCAATGTGGAATTGAAGAAAAACGGTAAAATCACCGGTGATGTCACTGGAACGTGGAGCCGCAGCGGGGACCATGACATTACCCTGGAAGTGGACGGCAAGACGTATTCCGGCGTTCTGCTGCGTCAGTGGGACGAGGATGGACAGAAAGATGTAATGACGTTTACCGCCGTCTGTGCGGAAACCGGTACTGCCATTTGGGGCAGCGGTTTGGCGGCGCTGGACAGCAAAGGAGCAGAATAACCATGGCAAAACTGAACATTTACGCAGACCGGCCTCTGAGCACCATTGCCCCGGAGATTTACGGACATTTTTCGGAGCACCTGGGCCGCTGCATCTATGAGGGCATCTATGTGGGAGAGAATTCCGATATTCCCAACGTCAACGGCATGCGCTGTGATGTGGTGGAAGCCCTGAAACAGATTCGCATTCCCGTACTGCGCTGGCCCGGCGGCTGCTTTGCCGATGAGTACCATTGGAAAGACGGCATCGGCCCCAAGGAGCAGCGGAAAAAGATGATCAATACCCACTGGGGCGGCGTGGTGGAGGACAACAGCTTCGGCACCCATGAGTTTTTTGAGCTGTGCCGTCAGCTGGGCTGCAAAACGTATGTCAATGGCAATGTGGGCAGCGGCACCGTTCAGGAAATGGCCGAGTGGGTGGAATATATGACCTTCGACGGCGTTTCCCCCATGGCGGACCTGCGCCGGGCCAACGGCCAGGACAAGCCCTGGAAGGTGGACTATTTCGGCATCGGCAATGAGAACTGGGGCTGCGGCGGCAATATGCTGCCGGAGTATTACGCCAATGAATACCGCCGCTACCGGACCTACGTCCGGGACTTCCAGGAGGGCCACCGTATCGACCGCATCTGCGGCGGCGCCAACGTGGCCGATTACGAGTGGACGGAGAAGGTCCTGGAGACCTGCTTCCGCCGGACGCCGCCGGAGTGCCACGGCAAAATGGACGGCCTTTCCCTCCACTATTACGTCCATCCCGAGGGCTGGGAGATCAAGGGAAGCGCCACGGAGTTCGACGACGATGTGTTCTATAAGACGCTGTCCAAGGCCTGGTATATGGACGAGCTGATCCGCAAGCACGGTACCATCATGGATAAGTACGACCCGGAAAAGCGGGTGGGTATGATTGTGGACGAATGGGGCGCATGGTATACGGTGGAGCCCGGCACCAATCCCGGCTTCCTCTACCAGCAGAACACCATGCGGGACGCCCTGGTGGCCGGTATCACCCTTAATATCTTCAACAACCACAGCGACCGGGTGAAAATGGCCAATCTGGCTCAGATGGTCAATGTGCTGCAAGCGGTGCTGCTGACCGATGGGGCCAAGATGATCAAAACGCCCACCTACCATGTGTTTGACCTGTTCCAGCACCACCAGAACGGTACGCTGGTGGACACCTGTCTGGAGACGGAGCAGGTGGGCACGGCGGACTGGCAGGTGCCGCAGATCAGCCAGTCTGTCTCCAAGGATGAGAACGGCACGCTGCATCTGACCCTGGCCAATGCCTCCAATACCGAGGCGGCGACGCTGGAGGTCCATCTGTTCGGTACCACGGCCCGGACCGTGACCGGCCGGATGCTGCACGGCGAGATGCACCAGAGGAACACCTTCGACGCGCCGGAGACGGTGACGTTGGAAGCGCTCCCGGCCATTGCCATGGGAGAGGGCAGCTTTACGGTGACGCTGCCGCCCTGCACCGTGGCCCATGTGCAGGTCCAGGCGTAAGAAGAATTTCAAGGGATGCCGCAGGGCGGCATCCCTTTTGCAGAGAATGGAAAGGAGAACCGGCTGTGATGACAATAACAGAGGTCTGGGCACAGCTGCCCCAATGGCTGGAACTGCCGGACGAAGTGCAAACCAGCTTTGCCCAATACGATGCACAGTACACGCCCCAGGTGGATGACGCTCTGCGGTCCCGGCTGCTGTGCCGCGATACCTGGGATGACGCCCTGGCGGAGCTGCGGCAGCGTTTGGACCCGGACCCCACCGGTCTGAGAATGCTGTGGGAGCTGCTCCATGTGGCCTGCGGCACCTATGTACGCTATGTAGAACGGGGCATTTCCCAGGAAATTTTTGTGGAGACCATGAAATTCTGCACCCGCTTCCTCCATACCTATTATCAGGAGCACGGGTGCTATCACTTTGCCTGGGACTGGTGGTTCCCGCGGCAGCTGGCCATGCTGGAATATCGGGTCGGCTGTCTGGAATATGAGCTGATCGATGGGGAAACACCGCTGATTTCCGTCCATATTCCGTCGGACGCGGACCTGTCGGCGGAAGCCGTCGATGCTTCCATGGCGGAGTTTGACACGTTTTTGCGGCGGTACTATCCCCAGTGGGTTCACCGGGATTGGTATTGTGAATCCTGGATGATGTCCCCGACGCTGCGGGAGCTGCTGCCGGAGGGGTCGAGAATTTTGGCCTTTCAGTCCCGCTTCACCGTTCTGGAAGAGGATAAGAACAGTCCGGCGGTGATGGATTGGGTGTTCCGGGGCTGCGGCACCGACCCGGCCCAGCTGCCGGAGGATACAACGCTGCGACGCAATCTGAAACGGCTCCTGCTGCAAGGCGGCAATGTGGGCTGGACAAAAGCGGTCCTTAGAAGAAGCGAAGCATAAAGGAGAACCATATGGCAAAGGATCTGACACAGGGCAGACCCATCTGGCTGCTGTTTACCCTGGGCATGCCCATTCTCATCGGCAATCTGTTTCAGCAGTTCTACAGCATGGTGGATACCATCATTGTGGGCCGCTTCGTGGGGCAAAAGGCCATGGCGGCCGTGGGCTGTACCGGCTCCATCAGCTTTTTTATCCTGGGCGCGGCCTTTGGTCTGACGGCGGGCTTCGCCATCATCGTCGCCCAGCTGTACGGCGGCAAACAGGAGCGGGAACTGCGCAACGCGGTGGCGGTGAGTATTGAGCTTTCCGCACTGTTTTCCCTGGCGATTACCGCCGTCAGCGTGGTATTTGCCACGCCCATTCTGGAGATTATGCAGACGCCGGAGGATATTTTCCACGACGCCTACCTCTATATCGTCATCATCTTTTGGGGCATTCCCGGCATGGTGTACTATAACCTGTTTTCGGGCATTCTCCGGGCGGTGGGCGACAGCCGGACGCCGCTGGTATTTCTGGTCATTGCGTCGGTGGGCAATATTGTTTTGGACTTGCTGCTGGTGGTGGTTATCCCCATGGGACCTGCCGGCGCGGCTCTGGCAACCATTGTCAGCCAGACGCTTTCGGGTATCGGCTGTCTGCTCTATATGTGCAGACGCTACAAATTCCTGATTCCCCATGGCAGCGATTGGCACTTTTCCCCGTCGCTGGCCTGGTCCCTGGTCCGGCTGGGCGTGCCGTCGGCCCTGTCCAATAGCGTCTGTGCCATCGGCTGCATGGCGGTCCAGGGGGCAGTGAACCGGTTCGGCTCCGATATGGTGGCCGGATATACGGCGGGTACCAAAATTGAAGGTGTGGCGACGCAGCCGTGCTTTGCGTTCAGCGCCGCCCTGGTCAACTTTGTGGGCCAGAACGTGGGCGCAGGCAAGATGGACCGGGTACGCAAGGGGACCCATGATTGCCTCAAGCTGATGCTGGGCTGCGCCGTGTTCGGCTTTGTGGTGGCCCAGTTCTGCGGCAAGGCCCTGGTGGGCGTGTTTCTGGAAGCGCCGACAGCGGAGGTGATCGACGCGGCGACGCAGTATCTTCGCTGGATCAGTTACTTTGTGCTGCCCCTGGGGGTCTTGCTGGTGTATCGCTGTGCCATCTCCGGTATGGGCAATGCCAATATTCCCATGCTGTCCGGCGCGGTGGAATTGGCTATGCGATTGCCCATCGCCTTTTTCCTCAGTGTGCGGATTGGCTACACAGGCATCTGTCAGGCGTCGCCGGCCTCGTGGATTGCGGCGGCCATTATGCTGTGCATTGCGTATTATCAGATTGAACGCAGTACATGCAAGCGGTTCGGCTTGGTTTTGGCATCCTGAAACCAAGCCAGTAACAGTAGGAGTGCTTACGTTGATGCTTTCGGAACTATCCTCGACTTATACCGTCAGGAACTTGACGGAATGTGACGTTGAAGCCATTTACGCGCTGTCATTGGGAAATCCGCTGTTTTACCGATACTGTCCACCGGATGTCACCAGAGAGAGAGCATACTGGAAGATATGCGGGCGCTGCCGCCCCACAAAACGTATGAAGATAAATACTATGTGGGATTTTGGCAGCAAAACCAACTCCTTGCGGTGCTGGATTTGATTTTGCAGTATCCCGACGAGAAAACCGCATTTATCGGCCTTTTTATGGTGGACCAGTCGGTGCAGGGGCGCGGTGTCGGTACCGGAATGATTTCGGAACTGTGTGACGCGCTGCACCGGTTGGGATATGAGACGGTACGCCTCGGCTATGCCAAGGGAAACCAGCAGAGTTTATCCTTTTGGCTGAAAAATCAGTTTATTCCTACAGGCGAAGAACGACAGAATGCGGGGTATACGGTGGTAATGTTACAACGTTCGCTAGGATAACATATGCAT
>DVJJ01000090.1 GCA_018716875.1 Candidatus Avoscillospira avistercoris | reverse complement strand
GGGGTTGGTACATGGGGTACGGGTTCGCCGGAATGCGCCGGTCATCGTCACCCCCACACCGCACGGCGGCACACACAGGTGCCGCCCTACATTCCCCGACGGACTGCCGACATAGTTCGTAGGGCGGGACCTGTGTGTCCCGCCGCCGGTATGTACCGAAAACCACGCAGCAGGTTGATTCGCTCCGCCTGTGTAGGGCGGGGGCTTGCCCCCGCCGTCGGTACGCATTCGCCGCAATGTGGTGGGGCCCCATCCCGCATTCCGCACGGCGGCACACGCAGGTGCCGCCCTACAAACACCAACGGACTGCCCATATGGTTCGTAGGGCGGGACCTATGTGTCCCGCCGCCGGTATGCACCATCGGTCATGATGGACGTAGGGGCCGGCATCCTTGACGGCCCCGGACGGGGTGCGGCATGGCCCATTGAACCGTATGCACTCCCTATATAACAATTCTGGCCCCGGATTCCAAGGGAATCCGGGGCCAATTTAAGGTTTTACGCGATTTTTTTCAAAAAATCGCGGGGGTACGGGGGCAGAGCACCCGAAAAAACGTCCCCTTATTTGCCGGGCTTAAAGCTGTCTTTCAGACTGACAGCGCGGTTGAACACCAGATGGTCCGGGGTGGAATCCTTGCTGTCGGCGCAGAAATAACCCAGGCGCATAAACTGGAACCGGTCGGCGGGCTGGGTGTCGGCCAGGGCGGCTTCCACCTTGCAGTCCGTCAGAACCTCCAGGGAATGGGGGTTCAGGCACTCCAGAAAATCCTTATCGCCTGCGTCGGGCTCGGCGTCGGCAAACAGATTTTCATACAGACGCACCTCAGCGGTGCGGCAGGTGGCGGCGTCCACCCAGTGGATGGTAGCACCCTTGACCTTGCGGCCGTCGGCCGGGTCACCGCCGCGGCTGTCGGGGTCATAGACGGCCTCAATCTCCGTAACATTGCCTGCATCGTCGGTTTTGTAGCCGGTGCAGCGAATCAGGTACGCGCCTTTCAGGCGGCACTCGGGGCCGTCGGGATAGAGACGCTTGAACTTGGGCACAGGCTCAGTCAGGAAGTCGTCGGCCTCCACATACAGCTCCCGGGAGAAGGACACTTCGCGGCTGCCGGCGGCGGGGTCATTGGGATGGTTCTCCACGGTGAAGGTCTCGGTCTGGCCCTCGGGATAGTTGGTGATGACCAGCTTGATGGGCCGCAGCACCGCCATGACACGGCGGGCCGTCTCGTTGAGGTCCTCCCGGAGACAGTGCTCCAGGAATGCATATTCCACGGTGGAAGCGGATTTGGCTACGCCGATACGCTCGCAGAAATTACGGATGGAAGCGGGGGTGTAGCCGCGGCGGCGCAGGCCGCAGAGGGTGGGCATCCGGGGGTCATCCCAACCGGCCACCTTGCCGTCTTCCACCAGGGCGCGCAGTTTCCGCTTGGACATGACCGTGTGGTCGATGCCCAGACGGGCAAATTCAATCTGCCGGGGCTTGGCGGGCAAATCGCAGTTGTCCACCACCCAGTTGTAGAGGGGCCGGTGGGCCTCAAACTCCAGGGAGCACAGGGAGTGGGTGATATCCTCCAGCGCGTCCTCGATGGGGTGGGCGAAGTCGTACATGGGGTAGATGCACCACTTGTCGCCCTGACGGTGGTGATGCTTGTGGTTGATGCGGTAGATAACCGGGTCACGCATGTTGAAGTTGCCGGAGGCCAAATCGATTTTGGCCCGCAGCGTCATGGCGCCGTCGGGGAACTCACCGGCCCGCATGCGCTGGAACAGGTCCAGGCTCTCCGCAATGGGCCGGTCCCGATAGGGACTCTGGGCGGGGGTGCCCACATCGCCGCGCATGTCCCGCATCTGCTCAGGGGTCAGCTGGCAGACGTAGGCCAGACCCTTTTTGATGAGGTCCACGGCGCACTCATACATCTTTTCAAAGTAATCCGAGGCGTAGAAGAACCGGTCGCCCCAGTCGAAGCCCAGCCACCGGATATCCTCCTGAATGGCTTCCACATACTCCACATCTTCTTTGGTGGGGTTGGTGTCGTCCATGCGGAGGTTGCACAGGCCGTTGTATTTTTCTGCGGTGCCGAAGTCGATGACCAGGGCCTTGCAGTGGCCGATGTGCAGGTAACCGTTGGGCTCCGGCGGGAACCGGGTGTGTACGGTCATACCCTCGTATTGACCGCCGGCGGCAATGTCCTCGTCAATAAAGGCGTGGATAAAATTGCGGTATTCCGGGGTCTTGATTTCTTCTGCCATAGTTTCCGTCCTCTCCGCCGCCGCAGCGGCGCAATAATCGTCAGTATTGGAATATTATACCCGAAAGACCGCGGCGGTGCAATCCTGAATTGCATTTTTTACGGCAATTTATAGGGATTTGCCCCGGCGCGGATTCCATGTCCGCTTTGACGGCGTTTACGGACCGCCCAAAAAGTAAATAATCTATAAACTCCGGCGGGAAATGAAAATTTCCTCTTTTCAATCGGCCCCGGATATTATAGAATAGGGTAAGAAACTGAAAACAGGAGAGGCTGTTATGAGTGAGATCAAATATAAACGCGTTCTTTTGAAGATCAGCGGTGAGGCCCTGGCCGGTGACAAGCACCGCGGCCTGGACTTCAATGTCATCGGCGGCGTCTGCGACGTCATTAAAAAGTGTGTGGAAGCCGGCGTTCAAGTGGGCGTCGTCGTGGGCGGCGGCAACTTCTGGCGCGGCCTCAAGGACGGCGGCGACCGGATGGAGCGGGTCCGCGCCGACCAGATGGGCATGCTGGCCACCGTCATCAATTGCCTGGCTGTGGCCGATTGCCTGGAGCAGCGGGATGTACCCGTCCGGGTCCAGACGGCTGTGGAGATGAACAAGATTGCCGAGCCTTATATTCGCGGCAAGGCCCTGCGCCATCTGGAGAAGGGCCGCGTGGTCATTTTCGGCTGCGGCACCGGCAACCCCTATTTCTCCACCGATACCGGCGCCGTGCTCCGTGCCGCTGAAATCGACGCCGATGTGATTTTGCTGGCCAAGAACATCGACGGCGTCTACAGCGCCGATCCCCTCAAGGACCCCACCGCCGTCAAGTACGACGAAATCACCTATGATGAGGTCCTGGCCAAGCATCTCATGGTCATGGACACCACGGCCACATCGTTGTCCATGGACAACCACATTCCCATTGTGCTCTTCGCCCTCAAGGACCCGGAGAACATCTACCGTGTCATCATGGGTGAGAAAATCGGTACTATTGTGAAGGAGGAATTATAAGATGGCAGAGTATACGGCATACAGCCATAAGATGGATAAGACCCTGGAGGTCCTGGCCGCCGATTTCGGCGCCGTTCGCGCCGGCCGCGCCAATGCGCAGGTTTTGGACCGTATCAGTGTGGAATACTACGGTGTGGATACCCCCGTTGGACAGGTGGCATCCATTTCGTCTCCCGACGCCCGGACCCTGGTCATTCAGCCCTGGGACGGCACCCTGCTCAAGCCCATTGAAAAGGCCATTCTCACCTCTGACCTGGGCATCAACCCCCAGAATGACGGCCGGATTATCCGCCTGGTGTTCCCCCAGCTCAATGAGGACCGCCGTAAGGAGCTGACCAAGCAGGTCAAGAAGTACGGCGAAGACGCCAAGGTTGCCATCCGCAACGTCCGCCGCGACGCCATGGACGCCTTCAAGAAGCAGCAGAAGAAGGGCGAGATTACCGAGGACGACCAGAAGAAGTGCGAGAAGGACCTGCAGGAAATGACCGACAAATATATTAAAAAGATTGATGATATGTGCGCGGTCAAGGAAAAGGAACTGATGGAGCTGTAATCGCACCATCTCATTAAAAGAATACCGGAGGGGCCGCCATTAGGCGGCCTTTCCGTTCCAAGGGAGAAGCCATGGGAATTTTTACGAAAAAAACCATCGAAGCGCCCGTCGTGGTGCCGCGCCATGTGGCCATCGTCCTCGACGGCAATGGCCGCTGGGCTCAGAAGCGGGGATTGCCGCGGACGGCGGGCCATGCCGCCGGCAGCGAGAATTTCCGACGCATTGCCACCTATTGCCGGGACATTGGCATGGAGCATCTGACGGTCTACGCCTTTTCCACCGAGAACTGGAAGCGGTCCGAGGAGGAAGTGTCGGCCATTATGGGACTGCTGAAAAAGTACCTGCTGGAAGCATTGGAGAAGATGGAAAAGGACCGCATCCGTCTGAACTTTTTCGGTGATCTCAGCCGCATTCCGGAGGAATTGCAGGAGTTGGCTAACCGGACCCTGGAGACGTCCACCCATTACCAGGGCTTCCAGGCCAACGTCTGTCTGAACTACGGCGGACGGGATGAGATTCTGCGGGCGGCGAAAAAGTTTGCCGCCGACTGCGCAGCAGGGAAGTGCAGCCCCGACGATTTGAACGAGGCCATGTTCTCCGGGCTGCTGGATTCTGCGGGCATTCCCGACCCGGACTTGGTCATCCGTCCCAGCGGTGAGCTGCGCCTGTCCAATTTCCTCCTGTGGCAGTCAGCCTACAGCGAGTTTTATTTTACCGACGTTCTGTGGCCCGACTTTGACGAAAAGGAACTCAACAAGGCCCTGGCGGCCTATGCCCAGCGGGACCGCCGCTTCGGCGGCGTCAAAAAGCAGTAGGGGAGGAAGCGTAAGTGTTTCAACGTGTGATGGTGGCCGTTGTCGGCATTCCCTTTTTGCTGGTGGTACTGTTGCTGCTGCCCGAATGGGCGCCGGCCATTCTGGTGACGGCCATGTGCGCCATGGGCGCCCATGAACTGCTCCACGCCGTCGGCGTGAAAAACAAGGCCCTCCGCTGGACCGGTGTCCTGGCGGCGGCACTGGTGCCCGTGGACATCTACGCCGAAGCCATATCCGGCAGCATCTATGAGACGGCCGACGGCGGATTTCTGGCTTCCGGTATGGGCGGCAGTCTGCTGCCGCTTCTGGCACTGGCCTTTGTCTTTGTTCTGTTCGCCCTTGCCATCGGCAATTATGGAAAACCCACCGCCATTCCGTTCGGACATCTGACCATGACCCTCTTTGCCGGTCTGGTGTTTCCCTCCATGCTGGGCTGCCTGCTGCGGCTGCGGCTGGTCTATGAGCTGGGCCCGGCCCTGGTCTTTGTGCCCCTGTGCATTTCCTTCGGCAGTGATACCTTTGCGCTGTTCGCCGGTATGCTTTTCGGTAAACACAAGCTGGCCCCCCACGTCAGCCCCAAAAAGACCGTGGAAGGCGGCATTGGCGGCATCGTCGGCGGCGTTTTCGGTATGGCCCTCATGTGGGCCATCATCCACTGGACCATCGGCTATGATTTATGTACCTGGTGGGAAGCCGTCATCCTGGGCGTTGTGGGCAGCATCATCAGCCAGATGGGCGACCTGAGTTTTTCCGTCATCAAGCGGGAATTTGGCGTCAAGGACTACGGCAAACTGCTTCCCGGTCACGGCGGCATCCTGGACCGCTTTGACAGCGTCACTTTCGTATCCCCCTGCGTCTGGCTGCTGCTGACCATGTGGATTCTGCAGTAAGGGGATTTCGCCCCGTGCGCGGCGCGGGTGTTTCGCCCGCTGCGGCGGGTGGGGGTTTCGCTGGCTGCGGCCAGCGACCGGGGGCGCTGCCCCCTGGACCCCTGCGATTTTTTGAAAAAAATCGAGTAAAACTTTTAACTGTTGGGATTTTTTAATAATTTGGTGCGGTGCCACAGAATAAGCGCGGCAGCGCGCTCAATCCATGCTTCGCATTGTTGCGGTGAGAGGGCCAAAGGCCCCTCAGCCCCGCCAGAACCCGGTTCCGTATGATCTCGTAGGGCGGGACCTGTGTGTCCCGCCGCCGGTATGCACCGAAAACCACCGGACAGGCCTATACGTTCCGACCGCGTAGGGCGGGGGCTTGCCCCCGCTGTGTATGCAGTTTCTCCCGTGAAAGGAGTTCCCCAATGACCAAAACCATTTCCATACTGGGTTCCACCGGCTCCATTGGCCGTCAAACCCTGGACGTGATTCCCCAGCTGGGCGTTACCGTGGCGGCGCTGACCGCTGGTACCAATGTGGAACGCATGGAAGCCCAGTGCCGTCAATTCCAGCCCAAACTGGCCGTTATGGCCACCGAGGAAGCGGCCAGGGACCTGCGGGCCCGTCTTTCGGACCTGGACATTGAAATTCAATCGGGCATGGACGGCCTGATTGCTGCCGCCACCCATCCGGAAGCCGACACGGTGGTGACCGCCGTGGTGGGCATGGTAGGGTTACGGCCCACCCTGGCCGCCATTGCGGCCAAAAAGCGCATTGCCCTGGCCAACAAGGAAACACTGGTCTGTGCCGGTGAATTGGTCATGGCTGCGGCCAAAGAAAACGGCGTGGACATTCTGCCTGTGGATTCCGAGCATTCGGCCATTTTTCAGTGTTTGATGGGCTGCCATGACAAGAGCGAGGTCCGGCGGTTGATTTTGACGGCATCCGGCGGTCCGTTTTTTGGTATGAATCGGGACCAGCTGCGTACAGTAAAGAAGGGCGACGCCCTCAAGCATCCCAACTGGAAAATGGGCGAAAAAATCACCATCGACTGCTCCACCATGATGAACAAGGGATTAGAGGTCATTGAAGCCATGCGGCTTTATGATTTGCCCCTGCATCAGGTGGATGTGGTCATCCACCGTCAGAGCATTGTCCATTCCCTGGTGGAGTACCGGGACGGGGCGGTGATGGCCCAGCTGGGCACACCGGACATGCGGATTCCCATTCAGCTGGCCTTGACCTACCCCCGGCGGCTGGACAATCCGGCTCCGGCCCTGGATTTGCTCACCTGCGGCCCCCTGACGTTCCACGCACCGGACCTGGAAGCCTTCCCGTGTCTGGCTCTGGCCCGGCAGGCGGCGGAGCGGGGCGGCACGGCCTGTGCCGTCCTCAACGGCGCCAATGAAGCGGCGGTGGCCTTGTATCTCCGGGACGAAATCGGCTTCTATGACATTTCCGACGCCGTAGCCCGCGCCATGGACACGGTACCCTTTGTGGCCGCGCCCACGCTGGAACAGGTGTTGGAAGCCGACCGGGCCGCCCGGGACAGCGTATATTCCAACGTGTGAGGTTATTTTTCTATGACGACAATCCTATATATTCTGCTGGCAATCCTGATGTTCGGCGTGCTGATTCTGGTCCACGAGTGGGGTCACTTTATCACGGCGAAAAAGCTGGGCGTCCAGGTCAATGAATTTGCCATCGGCATGGGCCCTGTTCTCTGGAAGCGGCAGAAAGGCGAAACCCAGTACTCCATCCGGGCCTTTCCCGTGGGCGGTTTCTGCGCCATGGAGGGCGAGGACGAGGACAACGACAACCCCAGGGGATTCCACAGCGTCTCCTGGTGGCGGCGGGTCATCATTCTGGTGGCCGGCTCCTTTATGAATTTTGTGGCGGGCTTTCTGATGGTGGCGGCCCTGCTGAGTACCTACAGCGGCTTTACCACCCTGGAGCTGACGGGTTTTTATGATAACGGCGGCTTGCAGGAGCAGGGCTTGCAGGTGGGCGACACTCTGTATGCCCTGGACGGTCACCGGCTGTATCTGACCAATGACCTGTCCCTGCTGACGGCCCGCACCGGCGACGGCTATTACGATTTGACCATTGTGCGCGACGGCGAAAAGATGGTCCTGAAGGACTTCCATCTGTTCCAGGATACCTACGAATACGAGGGCCAGGAGACCTATGGTTACGGCATTCTCCTGGGCTATGAGAGCAAAAACGTGGGCAGCGTCCTGAAAAATGCCTGGTATAACTGTCTCGATTTTGTCCGGATGGTCCGCATGGGCCTGGAGGATTTGATTACCGGCGCTGTGGGCATCAAGGATATGTCCGGCCCTGTGGGTATTGTGGATGTCATTGCCGATACGGGCAACGCGTCGCCCACGGTGACCATCGGCCTGCTCAATATCCTCTATCTGGCGGCCTTTATCGCCGTCAACCTGGCGGTCATGAATCTGCTGCCCCTGCCCGCATTGGACGGCGGCCGCGTGGTCTGTCTGCTGCTGACCACGGTGGTGGAAAAGGTCACCCGCCGTCATATCAACCCCAAGTACGAGGGCTATCTCCATGGCGTCGGCATGGTGCTGCTGCTGGTTTTAATGGTCTATGTGTCCTTCCAGGACGTATTCCGCATCATTGGAGGGTGAGAAAATGACAAGACAGATTTTAGTGGGCGGCGTCCCCATCGGCGGCGGCGCACCCGTTTCCATCCAGTCCATGCTCAATACCCGTACCACCGACGTGGAGGGGTCCCTGCGGCAGATTCAAACGCTGGCCGACGCCGGGTGTCAGATTGTCCGGCTGGCTGTGCCCAATCAGGAGGCCGTGGAGGGGTTCCGGCAGATTGCCGCCCGGTCACCCCTGCCCCTGGTGGCGGATATCCACTTTGACTACCGGCTTGCCATCGGCGCGGCGGAGGCGGGCGCGGCCAAAATCCGCATCAACCCCGGCAATATCGGCGGCCCCGACCGGGTCCGGGCCGTGGTAGATGCCTGTAAAGCCCGGAATATCCCCATCCGTATCGGCGTCAACGGCGGCAGCCTGGATAAGGAGCTGCTGGCAAAGTACGGCCACCCCACGGCGGAAGCGTTGGTGGAAAGTGCCTTTTCCCATATCAAACTGCTGGAGGACTGCGACTTTTATGATATCTGTGTGTCCATGAAGTCCTCCGATGTGCCCACCATGATGGCTGCATACCGGCTGTTCCGGGAACAGTCCGAGTATCCCGTGCATTTGGGCGTCACCGAAACCGGTACCGCCTATATGGGCACCATCAAATCGGCCATGGGCATCGGCGGTTTGCTGTGCATGGGAATCGGTGATACCATCCGCGTGTCCCTGACCGATGACCCGGCGGAGGAAATCCGCGCCGCCAAAGCCATTCTGAAAGCGGCGGGCCTGCGGAAAGACGGCGTCAATATTGTGGCCTGTCCCACCTGCGGCCGTACCCGCATCGATTTAATCGGTCTGGCAAAACAGGTGGAAGACGCCCTGCAAGATTGTAAAAAACCCATTACCGTAGCTGTGATGGGCTGCGTGGTCAACGGCCCCGGCGAAGCGAGAGAGGCCGACGTGGGCATTGCCGGCGGCGAGGACTGCGGCATTCTGTTCGTCAAGGGCGAACAGAAGCAAAAGCTGCCCTATGACCAATTGCTGCCCGCCTTGCTGTCTTACATCGAACAACTGTAACCATGGAAAAAACCGTTTATTTTCTCGATATGTTCCGGGGCTACGCGCCGCCGGGGGAACAGCAGCCTGCTTTTCAGCAGGCTGCCGTTTGCCATGCGGAAATTGATATGGAGCGCCGGACTGTGGCCGTCTATCTGGCCATGCCCCAGTATGTCTCCGCCAAATGTCTGGGGGAGACGGAGCGGGCGTTGGAAAAACAGTTTGCCATCCGGCGGGTGAAGCTGCACCCGCGGTTTCCCGGTGAGTGTCTTTCCCAGATGGACTTTACGGAATTGACCTGGGTCCTGAACCGCGTCTATCCCATGGCGTCCTCCACGCTGGCCGGGGCCAACTGGACGTTGGAGGGGGACAAGCTGACGGTCCATCTGCGGGCCAACGGCAAAAACGACCTCTTGCCTCATCTGCCCGCCGCCGTCCGCTATCTCCAGGACCGGTTCGGCCGGGACATAGAGATTGACGTGGAGCGGGGCAGTCTGGCCGATGACGCGGACCTGTTCGCGGAAACGGCCCGTCTCCGGGCGGAGACCGTGGCAAAGCTGGAGCTGGCCCCGCCGCCGGACAAGGACAAGGGCGAGAAGAAGCACCGCAGCGCCCCGACGTTGGACGTGTCCGCCGATGTCATTTACGGCAAACCGTTCCGGGGCGAAGTGACGGCCATGAAGGATTTAACCCTGGATATGTTCCGCATCATCGTAGAGGGACAGGTCTTCGCCATCAATCACAAGGAGTTGAAGAAGCGCAACGCCTGGGTTGTCAGCTTCGATATCACCGACAACACCAGCTCTGTCCGGGTCCATCAGTTTATGGAGAACGCCAAGGCCCAGCCCATCATTGAAAAGGTCCAGGTGGGTATGGCCGTGAAGATTCAGGGCAAAATGACCTTTGACCGTTACGACAATGAAATGGTGTTGCAGCCCCAAGGCATTATGGTGGGGGCCATGCCCCGGCGAAAGGACACGGCCCCCGGTGAAAAGCGGGTGGAGCTGCACCTACATACGTCCATGTCCTCCATGGACGGCCTGACCTCCACCACCGCCGCCGTCAAACAGGCGGCCAAATGGGGTCATAAGGCCATCGCCATTACGGACCACGGCTGTCTCCAGTCCTTCCCCGAGGCCATGAAAGCGGCGGGCAAAGCCAAGGTGGCCGGTACCGACGAGAACATTAAAATCCTCTACGGCGTCGAGGGCTATTATGTCAACGACGTGGACGACCGGGTGGTGGTCCATGGAACCGGCGACGCGGGATTGGATGGGGAGTTTGTGGCCTTCGATTTGGAGACCACGGGCCTGTCCAACAAAACGGAAGTCATCACGGAAATCGGTGCAGCTGTCTATAAAAACGGCGAGATTATCGACCAGTTCCAGACCTTTGTCAATCCGGGCCGCAAGCTGAGCAAACAAATCATCGATTTGACGGGCATCACCGACGATATGTTAAAGGATGCCCCGCCCATCGAAGAAGTCCTGCCGAAATTCCTGGCATTCTGCGGAGACCGGGTCCTGGCGGCCCATAACGCCGACTTTGATGTAGGCTTTATCCAGGCCGCCTGTCAGCGGTTGGGCATCGAGTATCACCCCACCTACATCGATACTCTGATTATGGCCCAAAACCTGCTGCCGGAGCTGAACAAGCACAAGCTGAACATTGTGGCTGAGGCCCTCCAATTACCGGAATTCAACCACCATCGGGCCGTGGACGATGCCATGACCGTGGCCCATATGCTGCGGAAATTCTTTGCCATGGTGGAGGAGCGGGGCGTGACGCAGGTCCGGCAGCTCAACCCCCTGATGGCAACGCTCCGCAGCGGCTCCCGTATCGATGGCCGCAACACCCGCCATATCATCCTCTTTGCCAAAAACCAGACCGGTTTACGGAACCTCTACCGTTTGGTGTCCTATTCCAATCTGAAATACTTCAAACGCCGCCCCAGAATGCCCAAGTCCGAGCTGCTGCGGTGGCGGGAGGGCCTGATTATCGGTTCTGCCTGTGAGGCGGGCGAACTGTTCCAGGCCGTTTTGGAGGGCAAAAGCCGGGAGGAATTGCTGCGTCTGGCGTCCTTCTATGACTTTTTGGAGATTCAGCCCTTGTGCAATAACCGGTTTATGCTGGACAAGGGTCTGGCCGAGGATGAGGAACAGCTACGGGACTTCAACCGTACCATTGTCAGCCTGGGCAAGGAGCTGGGGAAACCCGTCGTTGCCACCGGCGACGTCCACTTTCTCAATCCCGAGGATGAAATCTACCGCCGGATGCTCCTGGCGTCCAAGGGCTTCGAGGACTGTGACCGGGAATTGCCCCTGTACTTCCGTACCACCGATGAAATGTTGGACGAGTTCTCCTATCTGGGGGAGGATGTGGCGCGGGAAATCGTCGTGGACAATCCCAACCGCATCGCGGATATGTGCGAGCTGTTGCGGCCCGTTCCCCATAACCTGTTCGCCCCGTCCATCGAAAATTCCGTGGAGGATTTGAAATCCCTGGTCTATGGCAAAATGCATCGGCTCTATGGTGAAAATCCGCCCAAGCTGGTTACAGACCGCGTAGAGACGGAGCTCCACGACATTATCTCCTGTCACTACGACGTTATTTATATGTCGGCCCAAAAGCTGGTCCAGAACTCTCTGGAGCACGGCTATCTGGTCGGCTCCCGTGGTTCCGTCGGCTCGTCCATTGTGGCCTATATGTCCGGCATCACGGAGGTTAACAGCTTCCCGCCCCACTACCGGTGTCCCAACTGCAAATACTGCACCTTCGACGTGCCCAAAACCGCCGCCTGCGGCGCGGATTTGCCCGACGCCGACTGTCCCGAGTGCGGGGCCAAGCTGGACAAGGACGGATTTAATATCCCCTTTGAGACGTTCCTGGGTTTCGGCGGCGATAAGGTCCCCGATATCGATTTGAATTTCTCCGGTGAATACCAGGCCCGTGCCCACGCCTACTGTGTGGAGATGTTCGGCGCCAGCCATGTGTTCCGCGCCGGTACCATCGGCACCGTGGCCGAGAAAACCGCCTACGGCTACGCTAAAAAGTACCTGGACGAGCGTCACCGCACGGTCCCCAAGGCCGAGGAAAACCGTCTGGCCGCCGGCTGTGTCGGCGTCAAGCGTACCACGGGCCAGCACCCCGGCGGTCTGGTGGTCATTCCCCAGGAAAATGAGATTTGGGACTTCTGTCCCGTCCAGCACCCGGCCGACGACCCCAAATCCGATATCATCACCACCCATTTTGAATACCACTCCATGGAGGAAAATCTGCTGAAGCTGGACATGCTGGGCCACGATGACCCCACCATGATTCGCATGATGGAGGATTTGACCGGCGTCAACGCCCAGGAAATCCCCCTGGACGATAAGGATACCATGTCCATTTTCACCTCCAGCAAGATTCTGGGCTTTGAGGATGACCCGCTGTTGGGCCCCGTCGGCACCTGTGCCATTCCCGAGTTCGGCACCAGCTTTACCCGTGGCATGCTGGTGGATACCCAGCCCCATGAATTTGACGTTCTCATTCGTCTGTCCGGCTTCTCCCACGGTACCGACGTTTGGTTGGGCAACGCCCGGGATTTGATTGTGTCCGGTACGGCGTCGGTTAAAGATGCCATCGGCTGCCGCGACGATATTATGAACTATTTGATTGCCAACGGTATGCCGGAAAAGCGCTCCTTTAAAATCATGGAATCGGTCCGTAAGGGCAGGGGATTGCCCGAGGGGGCGGAACAGGAGATGATTGACGCCGGTGTGCCCACGTGGTACATTGAATCCTGCAAGAAAATCAAATATCTGTTCCCCAAGGCCCACGCCGTGGCCTATGTGATGATGGCGTTTCGGATTGCCTGGTTTAAAGTCCATGAACCCCTGGCGTTCTACGCGGCCTATTTCTACCGCCGCAGCCAGAAGGGCGGCTTTGACGCCGCCATGATGTGTCACGGCATCGATTTGGTCAAGGAGAAAATCCAGGAGATTAACCACAACCCCGACGCCACCGACAAGGACGACGATTTAAAAACCACGCTGGAGGTCTGCTATGAATTCTACCTCCGGGGCTTTGACTTCCTGCCCATGGATTTGTATGAGTCCGAAGCGTTGAAGTTCAAGATTCAGGACGGCAAACTGCTGCCGCCTTTCGTGTCCGTGTCCGGCCTGGGTGAAACCGCTGCCTGGGACATTGTCGAGGGCCGCAAAGGCAAACGCTTTATCTCCATCGAGGAATTTTCCGCCGCCTGCCCCAAGGTCTCCAAAACCCACATTGAAAACCTCCGCGCCGCCGGTGCTTTCGGTGACATGCCCGACACCAGCCAGGTTTCGTTGTTCTGAGTTCGGACAGGGGGAGTTTCGCGCCTTGCGAGGCGCGACCGGGAGCGCTGCCCCCTGGACCCCGCGATTTGGGTTGTCCGCCGCCCGTTGGCAAGAGTGGTCGGCGAGGAATTTTGCGTCAGGGCAAGGTGTGGCTTTGCGGCCATACTGGATGTATGGCAAGAAGCCGCACCGCCGCCATGGCGGAAAAGGCCCGGCGAGCACCGCAGACACACGGGTGGTGGACAGCCCTCACAAGAAAAAAATCGAGTAAAACTTTTAAATGTTGCGATTTTGAGTTGTTTTAG
>DVJJ01000089.1 GCA_018716875.1 Candidatus Avoscillospira avistercoris | reverse complement strand
TCCCGCATATCATAGGCCGTTCCCGCAGCAACTAAAACCCGTGTATCGTTTAAGATCCGTTTGGCTTGAATATAGTTTACACCCTTCAATTTGGAGTACGCCCTGATTGCTTCTAAATCGCTGCGGTCTTGCTGCAATATAAAGTAGAGGTGATACGTTGTCTCGTCATACAGCATCGGGTCATAACAGGTTACAGGAGCTTCAAACTCTGCAATCTTGCAAAAGCAGGACATAAATGTTCTCTCAGCCAATACTATGACTTGTCCCAAATCGTCCAATATCTTGACCGCGTCAATGATGTACTCAAAGAGGTATTCTTGTCCAACCGTAAACGTTCCTTCGGGTGGCAGCTGAGCGCAGGAGCACAGGAGTGGACAGTAGATTCTGTAGAAGTCTCTAGGGACTTTCATTTGGACAGTTCTTCCTTTCTGCTGCGTTCAGGCAGCACCATACCGTTATACCTGCGGCTTTGGTTGCCTGGTTGCCGCCGCCAATTCCCCGTCGTTAAAGGTCTGTCTAACGTAATCCTACGCTCAATCACCCAGGGCTTTCGTCTTTTCGTAGGCCGCCACCACAGCTTCAAAGGTCGCTGAGCGGAAGCCGCCCCGCTCCAGAGCCCGGACGCCCTGAATGGTGCTGCCCGCCGGGGAGCAGACCTCATCCTTGAGGGCGCCGGGGTGCTTGCCGGTTTCCAGCATCAGCTTTGCCGTACCGATGACCATTTGGGCTGCGTACAGCAGTGCCTTCTGCCGGGGCAGGCCGCAGGCCACACCGCCGTCGGCCAGGGCTTCCAGGAACAGGTTACAGAACGCGCCGCCGCAGCCTGCCACCGCTGTGCCGGAGTCCAGCATGGGTTCCGGCAGCCGGTCCAGTAGACCGCCGGCAGCCAGAATGGTACAGAAGTCCTGGACCTCCTCCTCCGTCATCTGGTGGTTGGGAGTATAGAAGATCATACCTTCTCCAATGGCCGCCGGGGTATTGGGCATAATCCGCAGAATCGGATAGTTCTCCCCTACCATCTGCGCCAGCGTTTCCAGCCGCAGGCCCGCCGCCATGCTGACAAGGATAAACCGGTCCTTCCGGGCCGCCAGCACCGGGGCAATTTCTTTCAGTACCCCGGCCATCATCTGGGGTTTGACCCCCAGGAAAATCCACTTGGCGTTCTGGGCCACCTGGCTGTTGGAGGTGGTCACCTGACAGCCCAACCGCTGGGCCAGCACCTCCGCCTTGGCGGCGGTGCGGTTGGTCAGCAGAATGGCCGCCGGGTCTACCGTTTTACAGGCGGCCTCCACCAAGGCCCCCGCCATATTTCCAGTGCCAATGAATCCCAACTGATACATACTATCGCGCTCCCTTATCGAATCTGTCCGTTGCCGCGGATGATATATTTATAAGATGTCAGTTCCCGCAGGCCCATGGGACCTCTGGCGTGGAGCTTCTGCGTGGAAATGCCCATCTCACAGCCCAGGCCAAACTCTCCGCCGTCAGTGAACCGGGTGGAGGCGTTGACGTAGACAGCAGCGCTGTCCACCAGAGACGTAAACAGCCGGGCGTTCTCCTCGCTCTCGGTAATAATGGCCTCCGAATGGCCTGTGGAGTGGGCGGCGATATGGTCAATGGCCGCGTCCACACTGTCCACCACGGCCACAGCCAAGATATAGTCGAGGAATTCCGTGTCAAAGTCCCGGGGACCGGCCACCATGCCGTCCAGAACGGCGGCGGCCCGCCGGTCGCAGCGCAATTCCACTGGCTGCAAGCCCCGCCGCACCCGGTCCCGCTCCAGGCGGAACCGCAGCTTGGGCAGAAATTCGGCGGCAATCTTCCGATGGACCAGCAGCACCTCGGCGGCGTTGCAGACGGAGGGGCGGCTGGCTTTGGCGTTTTCGATGATATTCAATGCCATATCCTGGTCGGCGCTTTCATCCACATAGAGATGACAGATGCCGGTACCGGTCTGGATGCAGGGTACCAGGGCATTCTGGACGCAGGCATGGATGAGACCGGGACCGCCGCGGGGAATCAGCAAATCCACCAGCCCCACGGCCTTCATCAGCACGTTGACGCTGTCACGGCTGGTATCCTGAATCATACTCACGCAGTCCTGGGGCAGTCCTGCCGCCGCCAACCCCTCCCGCAAAGCGTTGGTGATGGCGTTGGCCGTGGCGAAAGCTTCCTTGCCGCCCCGGAGGACACAGACGTTACCGCTCTTCAAAGCCAGGGCTGCCGCGTCGGAGGTGACGTTGGGGCGGCTCTCGTAGACGATGGCCACCACACCCATGGGGACGGCGGTTTTTTCAATCCGCAGGCCGTTGGGCCGCTCGACAGTTTCCAAAACCCGGCCCACCGGGTCCGGCAGCGCCGCCACCTGGCGGATACCCTCCACCATGCCGTCGATGCGGGACGGGTCCAGCCGCAGCCGGTCTATCATAACCTCAGATACGGTCCCTCTGGCGGCGGCCACATCCTTTTGGTTTGCCAGCAAAATGTCCGCCTCATGGTGCAGCAGCGCGTCAGCCATGGCGGAAAGGGCCTGGTTCTTCTGTTCTGTGGTGGCCCGCAGCAGGGCCGGACAAGCGGCCTTGGCGGCCTTTAATTGGTCCAAAGTGGTCATTTGTTTCGCTCCTTTGCCACAAATCGGGTGCCGACGGCGTTTCCGTCGGCAATCTCATACAACAATTCGGGGTGCTGTCCATTGGCAATGATCATATCGGTACCGGCCTCCGTAGCCAATTTAGCCGCTGACAGCTTCGTGGCCATGCCGCCGGTACCCAGCGCCGACCCCTTGCCCCCGGCCAATGCTGCAATCTCCGGTGTGATGGTCTCCACCCGGTCAATGAGCCGGGCGTCTGGGTGCTTGTGGGGGTCCGCCGTATAAAGACCGTCAATATCCGACAGCAGCACCAGCAAATCGGCCGCCACGCTGACGGCCACCACAGCTCCCAAGGTGTCATTGTCGCCCACGGCTATTTCGTCGGTGACGACGGTATCGTTCTCGTTGACAATGGGCAGGGCACCCAGCTCCAGCAGCCGGAACATGGTGTTTCGGAAATTATCATGGCGCTGGGGGTTTTCCACATCAGAGCCGGTCAGCAAAATCTGCGCCACCGTGTGATGGTACTCGGAAAAGAGTTTATCATAGACGTACATGAGCTCACACTGGCCCACAGCGGCGGCGGCCTGTTTGGTGGGCATATCCGTGGGGCGGCTGGTCAGCATCAGCTTGCCCACGCCCATGCCGATGGCGCCGGAGGACACCAGAATAATCTCATGGCCCGCGTTTTTCAGGTCCGACAGGACCTTGCAGAGGGCTTCCACCCGGCGGATATTCAGCCGCCCCGTGGCGTGGGTCAGGGTGGAAGTGCCCACTTTGACGACAATGCGCATGGTATCGCCTCCTTGTTTGATTTAATTAATTACTGTATTATATCACAGTTTTTGTCAAAATGGTATGCAGTTTTTGGAGATTGTCGGCGGAGTGCTCCACCTGACGGCTGTAGCGGTGGAGCAGGTCCATACGGGTTTCCATGCTCCATCCATGGTGTGCAAATTGGGCCAGTTCCATGCGCCGCAGCCAAAGAACACTGTACACTGCCAGCCGGATTCTGGGCAACACCTGCCGGTCGTTGACGGCCTTGAGGACATACCGGTAGAGGAAATACATCAGAAGGTGTTCCCATTGGTAGTCCCAGGACGCCGTGGCCTGATGGTATGCGGTTTCCACTTCCGCTGTAGGAATAAAGTCCCTTGTCTGCCGCCACAGGGTGTTCCATGTATCATTGATGGGCTCCAAAGTGTCCAGCAGGGACCAGTCCGGCGTGCCCAGGGACAGGTTTTGGGGATACCGTCCCTCAGCATACCGCTGTATTACACCGTCCAGCCGGGCCAGACGGTGCTGGTCCAGGTTCCGCTGGTAGGCTTCCGCCAGGGACAGAAGCCTGGCCGACCGGGTCTGCCAGTCCACGGACCGGTCCTGTACAATACCATAGGCCGTCTTCCGCAGAGACACCAGAGAGAAAAAGAGACGCGGGTCCAAATCGTTGCAGCCGGACACCGGTTCGTCGGTCTGTTCCTCCACAAAGGCCACCGGGGCCGGGTCTGACAACAGCAGCCGGGCCGCTTCCGGGCAGGCCATGGACACCACCCACTCCCGCAGGGAGCCGTATTCCTCGGCAAAGCGGGGGTGCAGGTCACAGGAGCAACTCAGACGTTCCTCGCCCAGTTCCAGCTGGATGCGGCAAAGGCCCTGTGCATTGAGCAGCGGGCAAAGCCCATCCTTGAGGTAGAAGCAGGGCTCGCCGTCCAGTTCCGTCATGGAAGCACGCAATAAATCGCCCAGCTCGCCCGGCACGGTTCGATAAAAGGCGGCACTCTCCTCATCCAGCACCACTTCCCAGTCCCGACAGCAGGTGTCGGGGCAGTCACCGCCGATACAGCGGAACTTTGTCATATAGAACGGTCTGCGCTCCCGCATAGAAATTCCTCCTTCTTCGTTGTCCCTACCATACCACGATGGCGGCCATTTGACAAGGAAAAAGGGGGCGGCAATATTGGGAAGCGAAAACTTTTCACTTTTTGTTCCTGAAACCGCAATACTGGGACAAAACCGGGGCCTGCCGCTTTGGCGGCAAGCCCCGGTCACGTTATGATTGCAATGCTTCGTACAGGCGGCAGACGGTCAGATACGCCTGCTGCCGGGTATAACTGCCCAAGGGGGAGAACGTATCGGCAGAAGTTCCATTCATGACGCCCAAAGCGCTGACATAGTCCACCGCCTCCTGGGCATATCCGGCAATGGCATCCCGGTCGGTAAACGTCACAGTGGTGCCGCCGGTCTCCGTCTTGCCCAAATACTGGCCCGTTCGCATAAGGATAGCTGCGGCGTCCTGCCGGGTCAGCTGGCCGTAGGGGTCAAACATGCCGTTGCCCTTGCCGTTGATGATGCCCAAGGCGTTGGCTACCAGAACGTCCCCGCTGTTGGCATCGGCGAAAGGATACGCAGTCACCAATTCCGTCATGGTCTTGCCGGTGGCTTCCATCACCAGTTCTTCAACGGTTTTGCCGGTCTCGGTGGTAATCAGCTCCACGGCCAAGGCGGCAAAATCGGCCCGTGTGATATTGGCCTGATACTGATTTTGCAGGTCCAGGGGAATCAGACCGGCCTCAATGGCCTGGATGACTTCCGCATAAGCCCAACTGTCCATCTCCGACGGTTGGGGCAGGTCGGCGGTATAGTCCATGGTCATAAAGCCATATTTGCCATCCTGTTCCACCACAACGATACGCTCCGGCGTAAAGACGGCCAGACTGTCCGTACCCTCCGGGAAATAGATGGAGGTATCCACGCTGTCGGAGCCTGGGACCTCGTTGCCGTACCGGTCAATACAAAAAGCACGGCCATTCTGCACCGCCACACACAGGCCCTCATTGTATCCGCTAAGAGTGTCGTATTGGAATGGGACCACCACGCGGTTGGCCGTATCGATGACGCCCCATTTTCCTCCCTGCTCCGCCGCAGCCAGGCCCTCATGGAATACCCGCAGGGAATCGTAGGCAAAGGGAATCACCGTGGCGCCGTTTTTGTTGATGCCGCCCCACTTGCCGTCCATGCTCTGCACCACGGCGATGCCGTCGTTAAACACCTTGTATTCCGTCAAGGGGCCGCTGACATAAAAATCCTTGTATTGGGCAGGAATCACCATCTTACCGCTGCGGTCCATAAAGCCCCAGGCACCGGCAAAGTTCAGCGCTTCCGGATAGCACAGGGCCGGGGCCATACCCTGGTTGAAGGGCCGGAGCGTAGCCACCTGGTAATTGTCCTGGCTGCTGAGCACCACCTTGCCCGTGGCGTCCAGAACGCAGAACCCCGCCGCGCCCTCGGTATATCCTGCGAATACCCCCTCATTATATGCCAGACTGGCCATATTCCATCCGAAGTCCAGGCGGTTGCCCTGACGGTCATAGACCAGATTCTCCGGTTCCTCCAGATGGACATAGCCTTCCAGATTCAGATAGCCGTTATAATAGCCGGCCTCGAAGGGCTGCTGATCGACAGAACTGCAAAGGCCGAATGCAGGCTGTTCCTCGTAGCCGCTCTCCTGCGTCTTCTCGTCGTAGACATAGGCGGGAGCCATCAGGGGCGTCTCGTTGCCCTCAGCGTCGATGATGTACCACACATAGACATCAGTGGGACCGTCCTCATAAACGCGGTTACCCCCCTGGTCCAGTTCGCCGGTGGGATGCCACACATCCCGCTGCTCCCGCTTGCCCACCAGGGCCAGCCCCTCCCGGAACAGGTACGCCTTGTCGTATTGGAACGGAATCACCATCTCGCCGGTCTCGTCGATATATCCCCACTTCCCATCCTTCTTGACGGCGGCCAGCCCCTCATTAAACTGTCCGGCGTCCTCATACTGGGCCTCGATGAGGGTGGTGAAGGTCACCTGGGATGCCGACACCGGCAGGGCCGACCCTGCCAGCGTCCCCACAGCCAACAGCAGCCCCAAAAGTTTGCGGAGGAGTTTTTGGTTGTGCATCAAAATTCCACCTTTCCTTTTCGTTTCAACTGTCCAACGTACAGCGCTCAATTATAGTATATGATACTATATGCACGCTCCCGGTGCAATCCCTGGGGCATACCTGTCCAACTGTGCGCATAGGCTGTTGCAAACACCTTTCGGGGAGGTACTGTCTATGGAAATGAGTTCGCGGCCGGGACTGAGCCGCGCCCAGGTGGAGGCCGCCCGGCGGCGGTACGGCTCCAACGCCTTTACGCGGCAAAGCCGCAAGACGTTTTTCACCCGGTTTTTTGAGAGTTTTTCCGATCCCATCATTCGTATTTTGCTGGTGGCCTTGGGGCTGAATCTGCTGGTTTCCCTGGGGGAAGGCTCCTGGGCCGAACCGGTGGGCATCGCTGTAGCGGTGTTCCTGTCCACCTTCGTCTCCACCGTGTCCGAATGCGGCAGCGAGCGAGCCTTCGCCCGTTTGCAGCAGGAGGCCGACGCCGCCGTCTGCCGCGTCAAACGGGCCGAGGGCGTCCGGCTCCTGCCCGTTGCCGACGTGGTGGTGGGTGATCTGGTGCTGCTCCAGGCCGGAGAGCGGATTCCCGCCGATGGTATCCTGCTGTCGGGCAGTCTGCGGGTGGACCAGTCGCCCCTCAATGGCGAGAGCAAGGAGGCCCGCAAGGTCCCCGCCGGGGACGCCGCCCCCAAGGACTGGTCACCGTCGGTAAAAAATCAACTGCTGCGGGGTACGGTCATCACCGAGGGCCACGGTATCCTGCTGGTGTGCCGGGTGGGCGATCACACCCTCTATGGCACGTTGGCAAAGGAGCTACAGGCCGACGCACTGGAAAGCCCCATGAAGGCCCGATTGGGGCAGCTGGCCCGCTCCATCAGCCGTCTGGGCTACACGGCGGCGGGGTTGATTGCCTTTGCAGACTTGTTCAATGCCATTCTGCTGGACAACAATTTTTATATGCCCGCCATTGTCTCCTGTTTGCAGGACCCGGCCTTTGTCCTGTCCCGTCTGTTCCACGCGGCGCTGCTTGCCATCGCCATTGTGGTGGTGGCCGTGCCGGAGGGGCTGCCCATGATGATTGCCGTGGTGCTGTCAGCCAATATGCTGCGAATGAAGCGGGACAATGTTATGGTCCGGAAACTGGTGGGCATTGAGACGGCGGGCAGCATGAACATCCTGTTCACCGACAAAACCGGCACCCTCACTGCCGGGACCATGGCCGTGGACGCCTTTTACTCCGCCGACGGCCACAGCAGTTCCCGCCTGTCGGATATTGCCGACGGCAGTCTGCGGCAGCTGGCCGCTCAGGTCTGCGCCGGATGCAACGAAGCGATGCTGGTCCAGGGCCGTCCCACCGGCGGCAACAGCACGGACCGGGCCGTTCTGGCCTTTGCCGCTGATGGGGCTGGGACCGTCAAGGCGGAGCCTGTTTTGGCCTTTGACAGCAGCCGGAAATATGCCTGTGCCCGGCTCAGCGGTCCCCGTCCCCTGTTGCTCTACAAGGGTGCGCCGGAGGTATTGCTGCCCCGGTGTCGGGAGTATTACGACCGGCGGGGCCGCCGGTGCGGCGGCGTCCCCGGATCCCTGTCCCGGACCATGGAGCGGCTGACGGACCGGGCCATGCGCGTACTGCTGCTGGCCGTGGGGTCCGGGGACCCGCAGACATGCCCCCTGACGCTGGTGGGTCTGCTGGCCATCCGGGACCCCCTGCGGCCCGGCGTCCGGGAAGCCGTGGCACAGGTCCGGGGCGCGGGCATTCAGACCGTTATGATCACCGGCGACAACCGCCGGACCGCCCAGGCCGTCGCCATGGAGGCGGGCATTGCCCAGGAGGGCGATCTGATCCTCACCAGTGAAGAGCTGGGCCGTCTCAGCGACGAAAAGCTCCGCGCTGCCCTGCCGAAGCTGCGGGTAGTGGCCCGGGCGCTGCCGTCGGACAAGAGCCGTCTCGTCCGGGCAGCCCAGGACCTGGGGCTGGTGGCCGGTATGACCGGCGACGGCATCAACGACGCCCCGGCATTGAAGCTGGCCGATGTGGGCTTTGCCATGGGCAGCGGCACGGAGGTGGCGCGGGAAGCCGGCGACATCGTCATTCTGGATGACAATTTCGCTTCCATTGCCCGAGCCGTCCGCTATGGCCGGACAATTTTCAAGAGCATCCGGAAATTCCTCACCTTCCAGCTGACCATGAACCTCTGTGCTGTGGGCGTTTCCCTTTTGGCCCCCTTTATCGGCATCGACACACCGGTGACCGTCACTCAAATGCTCTGGGTCAACCTGATTATGGACACTCTGGGCGGTCTGGCCTTCGCCGGAGAGCCGCCCCTGGAACGGTACATGCAAGAACCGCCCAAGGGTCGCGACGAGCCCATTCTCACCCGTGCTATGATGGGCCACATTCTGACCACGGGGCTTTATACAGTGCTGCTGTGTACCGTCTTCCTGCGCCATCCCTGGTTCCGGCTGCGGTTCGGTTATCTGGACAGCTATGTGGGATATCTGACCGCCTTTTTCACCCTGTTCATCTTCTGCGGCATCTTCAATGCCTTTAACGCCCGGACCACCCGGCGGTACTTGCTGGCTAATCTGCGGCGCAATCCGGCCTTTGTGGGGATTTTTGCCGCCGTATCGGTGATTCAACTGCTGCTGGTGTTCTTCGGCGGAACCGTCTTCCGCACCACGCCCCTGCCCTGGCAAGACCTGGCCGCCGTCATCCTCCTGGCTGCCACGGTGATTCCCTTCGACCTGCTGCGCAAATGCTTCCGAGGCGCTCCCAAACCCGCCGCCGCCCTGCCGGACGCAAAAACCGGGCGCACCGCATAACGCGGTGTGCCCGGTCCGGGGTCTGTTCTGTTGGCTGTTGCAACTTCGACTTTCCCGCAGTACAATGGTATCTAACGAGCAACGCCATAGGAACAACAAAGGAGGAATCCCATTTTGGATGAGCAACGGTATTGTGTAACCTTTCCCGAGGACGCCGTCTCCATCTCCGTCACCGCCGGGACCACGGTGCTGGCGGCGGCCATTGCCGCCGGACTGAAACCCGACGCCCCCTGCGGCGGCCGAGGCACCTGCGGCAAATGTCTGGTGCGCATCACGGCTGGACGGGACCATCTGACCATGGCCGGCGGTCCGGTGCCCGGTGACGAACTGCTGCCTGCCTGTCAATTGATGGTGGGCGGCGACGTATCCGCCGTCTTCCCCCGTCACGGGGAAAATCGCATTCTCACCGGCGGTATCTCCATGGCCGACACCGCCGCCGCTGCGGACGGCGAGTTCTTCGCCATGGCAGCTTTCGACGTAGGCACCACTTCCCTGGTTGGCTATCTGCTGGACGGCCGCACCGGCGGCCAGCTGGCCGTGGACAGCCGTCTCAATCCCCAGACCCAATTCGGTGCCGACGTGGTAGCCCGTGGCAGCTACGCCATGGAGCACGGTGTGGAGCCCCTGACGGCGGCCATCCGGGAGGCCCTCAATGAAATGCTGGGCAACCTCTGCCATACGGCAAAGTGCCGCCGGGAGGATGTGCGTCTGATTTCCGCCGTGGGCAACACCTGTATGCACCATCTGCTGCTGGGCTACTCCCCAGCTCCCCTGATGGTAGCCCCCTATATGCCCCAGCACCGGGCCGCGGAGGTCCGGCCCGGCAAGGAATTGGGATTCCATATGGCCCCCGACGGACGGGTTCGGATTCTGCCCTGTATCGCCGGGTTTGTGGGCGCGGACACGGTGGGCTGTCTGCTGGCCTGCGGCTGGGACCACCGGGACCCCCTGACACTGATGATCGACATCGGCACCAACGGTGAAATGGTCCTGGGCAACCGCCGCCGGTCCGTCACCTGCTCCACGGCGGCGGGCCCCGCCTTTGAGGGCGCGAAAATCCGCTTTGGCATGCGGGGCGCCGACGGGGCCATTGACCACGTCTTTACCGGCGCTGACGGTTCCATCGGCTACAGCGTCGTGGGCGGCGGCGAGGCCCTGGGCATCTGCGGTTCCGGTCTGCTGGATGCCGTGGCTGTGCTGCTGGAGCTGGGCGTGGTGGACGAGACGGGCCGCTTTGACCCGGACGGTCCCGCCGCCCTGGGTCTGGCCGACGGCAAGCCCGCCTACTATTTTAATGATACGGTCTGTCTGACCCAATCGGATATCCGGGAGGTCCAGCTGGCCAAGGCCGCCATTGCCGCCGGTATCCGGCTGCTGTGCGACCGGCTGGGTGTGGCCATCGGAGACATTGAACAGGTTCTCATTGCGGGCGCCTTTGGCAACTATATGTCCCCCGACAGCGCTTGCACCATTGGACTGCTGCCAAAAATCCTGCGGGAGAAGATCATCCCTGTGGGCAATGCTGCCGGTGAAGGGGCCAAGCTGGCCGTCCGGGAGGACTTCCAGTTTGAACTGGCCAGCCGTCTGGCCAGTGAGGTGGAATTTCTGGAGCTGGCCAACGACCCCCGATTCCAGGATATTTTTGTGGACGAGCTTTCCTTTGACAGCGAGGAGGAGGAATAACCATGGAAAACGAAGCCCTTGTGTCCCTGGCCCTGGAGGCCGGATTCACCCATGCCGCCGTGGCCGATGCAGCCATTCTGAAACCCATGCAGGAGGTCCGGGACATGTGTGCCGCCAACACCTGTCACCGCTACGGCGTTTGCTGGTCCTGCCCCCCGGCCTGCGGCGAACTGGCGGAATGCGCAGAAAAGCTCTCCCACTACCGCCACACCCTGGTGGTGCAGACCGTGGGAGAGCTGGAAGACAGCTGGGATTATGAATCCATTCGGGACACGGAGGACCGTCAGAAGGAGTCCCAACAAAAGCTGCTGCCCATTCTGCGGGAAAAACTGGGGGATGTCATGCCCCTGGGTGTGGGCAGCTGCCGCCAATGTCAGACCTGTTCCTATCCCGACGCCCCCTGCCGGTTCCCCGACAAGGCATTCTCGTCCATGGAGGCCTATGGACTGTTGGTGAGTCAGGTTTGCACCGACAGCGGTCTCAAATATAACTACGGTCCCAACACCATCGCCTATACGGGTTGTTTCCTGTTCTGATCGCTGTTCTGTCCGGCGGGCCTGGACGGGTCCGCCGGCGTTTCCCGCTCCATAAGCCGGAAGGACAGCATCAGATAGAGAATCTCGTCCGGGTCTGTCAGGTCGGTGCCCAGCACCGCCTTGATGCGTTCCAGGCGATAGAGGAAGGTACTGCGGTGAATGAACAGCTCCCGGGCCGTCTGCACCGCGTTTAAATGATTGTCCAGATACAGGCGCAGAGTACGCAGGTACTCTGTGCCATTTTCTTCGTCGCCGTACCGGAGCCGCAGGAGCCGTTCATGGCTCAGCATATAGCCCGGCAGCTTTCGGGTGGCCTGCTCCAGAATGTAGTCAAAGGCGATGTCGTTGAACCGGTGAATCCAGAAGGACGGATTCCGCCGGGTGCCCACCTCCAGGGCAATGGATGCCTGGTCATACTGACGGCGGAAATTGAAATGGCCCAAAAGTACCCGGCTGTAACCGGCTTTCAGCAGGCTGTCACGGACAAAACAGCTCAACCGGGACGAGATATCCGTCTGACTCATAGAGGACAGGGTCAAATCCACAAACACCACAATATCGTCTTTATATTGGAAGGCGCAGGAGCCGGACAGGATGTTTTCGATGTAACTGCAAATGGCGTGGATGGTCAGGTTTTTTTGGTCCAGATAGGACAGCTGCAACACGATACACAGGTATTCGTGGCTGCTGTGCCAGCCGCAGCCGTCCAGCCGTTGGCTGATGGTCACATAGTCCGCCGTCCGGTCACTGATGGCCGTGTGGAGGATGGTGCGGATGGCGTGGCTGCCGCCGGATACGGGGGCCGTGTTATGAAGTAGAGCATGCTCCACCATAGCCGCCAGATGTTCCAGCAGAAAGCCGTAAATGGGATCCTGCTGCTCCTCCGTGTCGAACATCATCAGACGGTAGGTGGTCTGGCCGTATTTTTTAATATTGACACACATGCAGCTGCCCATCTCCTCCTCGGAGTAGAAGTAGAACCAGCCGTCCAGCTGCCGCACGGCCTCATATTTGCCGCTGTGCTTCAAGGTGGTCAGCACATCGTAGGTGTCCTCGGTGGCGCCGAACATGCCCCGGGCCATGCCGTGGGATTCGCCCTCCACCGAGGCAACCACCGAAAAATCCATGCCGATGACCACCAGGGGCTTGCCCAGCAGATTGTGGCTCAGCTCCAGCAATGTCTGGATGGACTGGCCCTGGAGCCGGGAGTCGCTGAGGTCGCTGTACCAGCCGTCATAGCGGTCAAACACCGCCTGAATGGCGTTATACACGGCGGCGGTGGAGGGTGCGTCTACCACAGCCTGCCGCCCCCGTGGGGTGCCGCTGCCCACAGTGAGCACCAGCCCCGCCCGGTCGGCGGCGGCGCTCCAGTCCTCCCCGGCCGGCGCCACACAGAGGGCCCCTTCGGCGGGAGCGGCGCCCTGTTCCAACAGCTGGGGCCGGGTCAGAACCGGCTCCACAGACAGGGGGCCGTCGGTGGACACGGGATACAGCTTGGAGAGCTCCCGGCACAGCAGAGCGGGGCTGAGTTTCATGGTCATGACCTCCCAGATAATACGAAAATCGCACCGGAATACGATGCTGAAGTTTTCCTGTTTTTCATCATACATATTGTAGGAAAAATCATGATGATTTGTCAATAGGTTGCTGGATTTAAAACCATAGAGATTTGAGATATAATACCAATATCGTAGAAAAAACATTACGTTTTTCAGCAATATGCACAAAATGAGGAGGTCGCTTTTCATTGATTATCATTGGTGAGAAGATCAACGGTGCCATTCCTGTAGTGGCCAAAGCCATCGCCGAGCGCGATGCCGAATTCATTCGTGAGCGCGCCAAGGCACAGATTGCCGCCGCCCAGGATGAGGATTATTTTGAGGAGCCCGTGCCCCTGTACATCGACGTGTGCGCCTCCACCGATCCCGCTGTTGAGGTGGAAACCCTGAAGTGGATGATCGAGGAAGTGGAGTCCGTCATTCCCGACGAGCTGGAGAATGTGGCCATCGCCGTCGACAGCCCCAGCGCTGCCGTCTGTGCCGAAGCCTTCAAGTTCTGCAAGCGCACCGGTATCGTCAACTCCGTCTCCATGGAGAAGGATGAGCAGGGCCGCGTGAAGACCGACATTGTCTTCCCCGCCATTGCCGACACCGATTGGGGCTGCATCGCCCTGCTGTGCGAGAGCGGCATTCCGCAGAGCGTGGAGGACCGTATGGCCGTGTTTGAGAAGATCATGGCCAAGGCCAAGGAATACGGCATCGCTCCCAACCGTCTGTACATCGATCCCCTGGTCGAGGCTGCCGCCACCAATCAGGCCGCCTTTACCCTGTTCTCCGAGTGCTGCCGCCGCATCAAGGCCCAGTACCCTGATATCCACATCACCAGTGGTCTGAGCAACATCTCCTTTGGTTTCCCCGGCTTTCGCAAGCCGCTGAATATGGCCTTTATGGCTCTGGCCATGCAGGCCGGTATGGACAGCGCCATCGTGGACCCCACCAACAAGGATATGGTGGGCCTCATGTACGCCACCGAGCTGCTGACCGAGCAGGATGAGGACTGCATGAATTACATTGCCGCCCACAGACAGGGCTTGCTGTAATCCATTACCTGTAAAAATCAAACCATTTTGAATTTATTTTTTAGGAGGTTTTTCCCATGAACGAGAAGATTCAGGAAGTATTTGCCGCTGTTGAGGCCGGTAAGGCCAAGAAGGTTCCCACCGCTGTGCAGGAGGCTCTCGACGCCGGCTGCGATCCCACCGCCATCCTGAACGAGGGCATGATCGCTGCCATGGATTCCGTCGGCGCCAAGTTCAAGGCCGGCGAGATCTTCGTTCCTGAGATGCTGGTTGCCGCCCGCGCCATGAAGAAGGGCGTGGACGTTCTGAAGCCCCACCTGGCTTCCGGCGAGACCAACGCCGCCGGCAAGATCATCATCGGCACCGTCGCCGGTGACCTGCACGACATCGGCAAGAACCTGGTTGCCATGATGATGGAGTCCGCCGGCTTCGAGATCATCGATCTGGGCGTCGACGTTCCCAAGGAGAAGTTCGTGGAGATGGTCGAGGCCAACCCCGACACCAAGATCGTGGCTTGCTCCGCTCTGCTGACCACCACCATGCCTTCCCTGAAGGAGACCGTGGCTGCCCTGAACGCTGCTCCCTTCCGCAGCAACATCAAGGTCATGGTTGGCGGCGCCCCCATCACCCAGGCTTTTGCTGACGAGATCGGCGCCGACGCTTACACCGAGGATGCCGCTTCCGCCGCTCAGAAGGCCAAGGAGCTGGCCGGCGTGTAATCGCCCCGGCAGGATACTTCCTACATAACCAAATCGCCCGCCCCGAACGCATTCGGGGCGGGCTTTTTCGGCGTCTTTTGTACTATTGCTGTGCAAGAGCTGGTAGAAATTCCGTTTCCTCCCAAATCGGCAGCTGCATAGGCTGATCAAAGGCTTCCAATTCCGACAGAGTGACGGAACGAATGGCGGGATTGTCATAGGTGGTCCAGCAGAAACGGCCCGTCTGGGCACAGGCTGCCACGGTGTAAATGGTGTAGTCCCAGGGCTGAATATTCCGGTCCAATTCCGTGGCTTCGCCGGGCTGGCTGACCCGTACCATCCCCAGGGGAAAGGCTGCGCTGCCCATGATCCGAAGGAGCCGTGCAATGCCCTGCTTTTCGTCCTTGCCCCGGACGGCAAACTTTCGCAAATAAGCCAAACGGACAAAGCGGGATGGGGCGCTCCAATCGCCGGGCAAACCCTGGGCACCGCTACCGGAGAAGCACTGTTCCAACCGTTCGCCGCCCATCTCCACCGTGTCGTAGTCCAGGTCCCGGATGGCGGCGTAGTTGAGCAGGTTGGTCCGGTGCCAGTCATAGGACGGGCTGTTGGTCATGACACCCACGGTATTGCGGTAGATATGCAGGCCGTTGGCGTCGGACTCCACCACCATGACTTCGCCGGTGCAGTCGGAAAAAGACCAGTGCAGCGGAGAGACTGCCCCCAACAGGGGCGTATTGACCAGGGTGAACGCCTGTTCCAATGCCTGGGCCACCTGGTCCAGGGTGGCGCATTGGCTCAGCATCCACCCCACCAGCAGGGGCGGCTGCATGGACTGTTTGCCCGGTTCGGGGCCGTCGGCATATCGGGCCAGCCCCCGGAAGTAGAGTTGGCCGCCCATCAGTCCCGCCTCGTTGACGCCGTCATAGAGCAGGGGCAGGCCGGGCACGGCCAGCAGTCCCATGCCCACGGCGGCGTATTTGGCCGGGGCCGTCACCCCCTCTGCTGCCGTCATCACGGTGCCTTTGGGCAGATACGTCGGCGCGCTGCCCGCCGCCATGCGGTTAAAATCCATATTGCGGGCCCACAACGCTTTGCCGTCCTCGGTCTGCCATCCCACGGCGCTGCATCCGCCCCACAGCATCTCCAGTCTCTGATCCATGGTCGGTACCTCCTTGATTGATTTTATCCGTAGTATACCCCTGTTGCCGGCGGAATGCAACACAGCCTGGAATCCCACAGGATTCCAGGCCAAACTTTTCATATTCTTCATTTACCACCATCCATCGCTATGTCGCGATACAGGAACGTGACGATCTGGCCGCGGGTGCAGGTGCTGTTGGGCGAGAACGTCGTTGCGCTGGTGCCTCCGGTGATTCCCCGCTCCACAGCCCAGGAAACAGCTTTGGCAGCGTCGCCCTCCGCAGACAGGTCCGTAAACATCTCACTGGACCCTGCGTCAGAGGGCTTTCCGGCCAGCTTCCACAGGTATGTCACCGTGGTCAGCCGGGTGCAGGGTGCGTCGCCGTTAAGGGTCGCGCCGGAAACCAGTCCCTTTTCCGTAGCCCATGCAACAGCCTTGGCATAGTAAGCGTCGGCAGGTACGTCCGTAAAGGTAGATGCCGCAGCCGGTTCGGGGGAACCGTTGGCACGCCACAGGAACGTCAGGATCTGCGCGGTGGTACAGGTGGCGTCGGGGCTGAACGTGGTGGCGCTGGTGCCACCAGCAATGCCCTCTCTCACGGCCCATTTGACCGGTTCGGAATAATAGGCACCCAGAGGCAGATCTGTAAACACCCCGGTGGGTTCGGCCGGCTGCCCCGGTTGTCCAGAATCATTTTTTCCGTCTAATTCAATATAAATGCCTGCGAAATCATTTTGCAAATAAAACATATCATATTTTTCTGCATATTCCGGTCTTAAAATCACTTCGGCAGATCCATCAAGAAAGTCCCACGTATCATACACACCATTTTGTTCTATATAGCAGCTAATCATCGCTGTTTTTTTGTCAGAATACTCCATATTTGGCATATCGGGGTAATCCCATGAAATAGAATAGGAAAACAGCTCCGGATCTACAGTGTAGACCGTCTCATCTTTTTCATAAACATCAGCACCGGATGCAACTAAAAGAGTACGCTGTTCCTGTTTAACAACACCTGACAATTCTATTGTATAGATGCCCGGCCCCTCAATTTGAATCGCAAGAGTTTCTGCCGCCAGGGCCGGTACAGAAAATCCGACGGCCAGCGCCAGCGCCAGCGCCAGGGAGAGTGAGATCGCCTTGTGTGAGTGTTTCATGTCTTTTTTCCTCCGTATGTTGTTTTCTCACGGGAAGGGCAAGGGGGCTTGCGCCCCCCTGCGCCTGTCCGTGAGGAAAACAAAATCGTGCTGTGCGGGTAAAAATACCTCCACACAGCACGAATCATACGGCACAATAGCAGGATACCACTTGCAAAGTTGTGGTCAGCAAGGGTATAATAATACTGTGGTACGGATATCCGTTGTGTGGGTGGTGCTAGCACCCGCGCAGGGCCATAGGTGTTGCCGCACCTATGGCCTGCCGCACTTATTCCGTTTTCCTCAAGACTGATTATAATCAATTTTCTCTGGCTGTGCAAGTGGTTTTCAAATTTTATCCTCTATCCTCGAACTTGCCAAAGATACGGTACGCGTAAGGTTTGCGGCATTGTGCGCATAAGGGGCGGCGTTCTGGAATGTTGTGCACCATTGGTGCCCTCTCCGAACGGCCGCCCTTTTTCCATTCTCCGTCCGGTCTTGACACCTTTTCGACTACCTCTTACAATAATCTTTATAAGAATACTCGGTCCTGTCGGGGTCCGCGCCCACGGGACCGCTGCACCAAGGAGGTTCCATGGAGCATTCCACTTCCACTGTGCCCCAGGGACGCGCCCCCATGTCCCCCATCCGAAAACGGTATTGGATTGATCTGGTGATCCGCTGCATCATCTTTCTGTTTTGCGTCCTGTTGTGGCTGCGCCACCCGTCGTCCTTTGATATTCTGTACGGTATGCGCTTCTTCTCCCATTTTTCCGTGCTGCATCTGCTGTGGCTGGTGTGGGTCCTCGATATGCTGTGCCAGCTGATTCCCGCCAAGCGGCAAATTGCCCTGGGGTCCCAAAAGCTGTTCCAGCAGCGATTCCAGCCCATTCGGGAAAAAATCAACCATCAGGCGTTGCGGGACTATATCGTTTCCACCACCAAATCCGCCTACAAGGTGATGGTGTTGTGGGTAGCCTTTGGCGCGGTCCAGGGGTTGCTGTACCACCTAGGGATTCTCAACCGCAGTATGATGTTTTTGCTGTCGGCGGCGTTTTACGTCTGCGACCTGATCTGTGTTCTCATCTGGTGCCCGTTCCGGCTGATGATGAAAAACTGCTGCTGCACCACCTGCCGCATTTTCAACTGGGACCATCTGATGATGTTTACGCCCCTGTTTTTCGTCCCCAGTTTTTATTCCTGGAGTTTGTGTTTTCTGTCGGTGGTGGTCTTCTGCATGTGGGAACTGAGCGTCCTGTTGCACCCGGAACGATTTTGGGAGCAGTCCAATGAAGCATTGAAGTGTTCCAACTGCACCGACAAACTCTGTACCCAATATTGTCAGAAATTACGGAAATAGCAAAAATCGGGCGCGCTGCCGCGGCAGCGCGCCCATACTGTTTATTGTTCGTCAATGGTGGACACAGAGAAGGAAATCTCCTCCAGGGTCCCCAGGAGCATCCGCACTGTATCGAGAGACGTGAACATGGTCACGTTGTTTTCCACGGCGCAGCGGCGGATGGCATAGCCGTCCTTGTAATGGATGCCAGAATTGATGGCACGGGTGTTGAGAATATAGCTGGCCTCACCCCGGCGGATGGTCTGCAAAATCTCATCGCTGCCCTCACTGAGCTTGCCCAGAACCCGGACGCGGATGCCGTGGGCTTTCAGCTTTTCTGCGGTACCAAAGGTGGCGGCGATATTGTAGCCCAGGCGGTAGAACCGTTTGACCAGGGGCAGCACTTCGTCCTTGTCCTCGTCGGCCACGGTGACCACAACGGTGCCGTGGTCCTTGACGCTGACGCCGCTGGCCTTGAGGGCCTTATACAGGGCACGGTTCAAGTTCACATCGTAGCCGATGGCCTCGCCGGTGGACTTCATTTCGGGGGACAGATAGGCGTCCAGACCGGCGATCTTGGAGAAGGAGAAGGCCGGGACCTTCACATAATAGCGCTGCTTTTCTCTCGGGTACAGCTCCCGGAAGCCCTGCTCTTTGAGACTGTGGCCCAGAATAACCTTGGTGGCAATATCGGCCAGGGAATAGCCGGTGGCCTTGGACAGGAAGGGAACGGTCCGGGAGGAACGGGGATTGACCTCGATGACGTAGACGTTCTCGTTCTTGTCCACAATGAACTGGATGTTATACAGGCCCACGATGCCGATGCCAAGGCCCAGCTTGCGGGTATAGTCCAGAATGGTGTCTTTGACCTTCTGGGAGATGGAGAAGGTGGGATAAACGCTGATGGAGTCGCCGGAGTGGATGCCGGTCCGCTCCACCAGCTCCATAATACCGGGGACGAACACATCGGTACCGTCACAGATGGCGTCTACCTCCAGCTCCTTACCCACAATATACTTATCGACCAGAACCGGCTGTTCCTCGTTGATGGAAACGGCAGTTTGCAGGTACGTCTTCAAATCCTGGTCCTTGGAGACAATCTGCATGGCCCGGCCGCCTAAAACGTAACTGGGCCGTACCAGCACCGGATAGCCAATGCGGTTGGCCACCCGGATGCCATCTTCGATATTGGTGACGGCCTCGCCGGTGGGCTGGGGAATCTTCAATTCCTGCATGACCCGCTCGAAGGCGTCGCGGTTCTCGGCCTTTTCGATGGCGGCAAAGTCGGTGCCGATGATCTTGACGCCCCGCTTCATCAGGGGTTCGGCCAGATTGATGGCCGTCTGACCGCCCAGGGAAGCGATCACGCCGATGGGCTGTTCCAAATCGATGACGTTCATCACGTCCTCCACCGTCAGGGGCTCAAAGTACAGCTTGTCGGAACAGGTGTAATCGGTGGAGACGGTCTCCGGGTTGTTGTTAATGATGATGGCCTCGTAGCCGCTGGCCTTGATGGTCTGGACGGCGTGGACCGTGGAATAGTCGAATTCCACGCCCTGGCCGATACGGATGGGACCGGAGCCAAGAACCACAATCTTCTTGTGGTCGGAGACAATAGACTCGTTCTCCTGCTCATAGGTGGAGTAGAAGTAGGGCACATAGCTGTCAAACTCAGCGGCGCAGGTGTCAATCATCTTATAGACAGGGACAATACCGGCGGCTTTGCGCTTTTCGCAGACGTCCAGCTCTGTGGTGTCCCACAGCTTGGCGATATACTTGTCAGAAAAGCCCATGCGCTTGGCGCTCCAAAGCACATCCAGGTCGCCCACATTGGACTTGAGAGCATGCTCACAGTCAATGATGTTCTTGATTTTATCCAGGAACAGCATGTCGATCTTGGTGGCGTTGCAGATCACGCCCAGGTCGGTGCCATGGTAAATCAGTTCGGCAATGGCAAAAATCCGGTCATCGGTGCCGATTTGGATATACTCCAGCAGCTCTTGGGGCCCCATGGTGTCGAATTTGGCCATATGCAGATGGCACACACCGGTCTCCAGGGACCGAACAGCCTTGAGCAGGGATTCTTCGATGGTACGACCCACGGCCATGACTTCGCCGGTGGCCTTCATCTGGGTGGACAGCGCATTGGAGGCGTCCGCGAACTTATCGAAGGGGAACCGGGGCATTTTGGTCACCACATAGTCCAGGGACGGCTCGAAGCTGGCGGGGGTGTTGGCCAGTTGGATTTCATCCAGGTGCATACCCACGGCGATTTTGGCGGAGACCCGGGCAATGGGGTAGCCGCTGGCCTTGGAGGCCAGGGCGGAGGAACGGGACACACGGGGGTTGACCTCGATGAGGTAATAGCGGAAGGAAGCCGGGTCCAGGGCAAACTGGACGTTGCAGCCGCCCTCGATTTTCAGGGCGCGGATCAGCTTCAAAGCGCTGTCGCGGAGCAGATGGTATTCCTTATTGGTCAGGGTTTGGCTGGGAGCCACCACGATGGAGTCGCCGGTGTGGATGCCCACGGGATCGATGTTCTCCATGTTACAAATAGTGATGGCCGTATCATTGGCGTCACGGATGACCTCATATTCGATTTCCTTGTAGCCCTTGATGCTCTTTTCCACCAACACCTGATGGACCGGTGACAGGGACAGGGCATTTTTGAGGATTTCACAGCACTCCTCTTCGTTGTCGGCAAAGCCGCCGCCGGTGCCGCCCAGGGTAAAGGCGGGACGCAGCACCACAGGGTAGCCGATTTCCTCAGCGGCTTTCAAGCCCTCGTCCATGGAATTGGCGATGATAGAGGGCAGCACCGGCTCACCCAACTGCTGGCACAGCTCCTTGAACAGCTCTCTGTCCTCGGCCTGGCGGATGGAGTCGCTGGAGGTGCCCAGCATTTCCACGCCGCACTCCTTGAGCACACCCATCTTTTCCAGCTCCATGGCCAGATTCAAACCGGTCTGCCCGCCGATGCCGGGAATCAGAGCGTCGGGCCGCTCCACCCGGATGATGCGGGCGGCGTACTCCGCCGTCAAAGGCTCCATATAGACCTTGTCGGCAATGGAGGTATCGGTCATGATGGTGGCAGGGTTGGAATTGGCCAGCAGGACCTCGTAGCCCTCCTCTTTCAGGGCAAGGCACGCCTGGGTGCCGGCGTAGTCGAACTCGGCGGCCTGTCCGATGACGATGGGGCCAGAGCCGATGACCATGACTTTGCGAATGTCTGTTCTCTTAGGCATTGGGCTTGCCCTCCTTCATCATAGCAAGAAACTCATCAAACAGGTAGCCGCTGTCTTGGGGACCGGGGGCGCTTTCCGGGTGGTACTGCACAGAAAAAACCTTGTCCTCGCGGCAGGCCACGCCCTCCACGGTGTTGTCCAGCAGGTTAATATGGGTGACCTCCAAGCCGGTGCCTTTGACGGAGTCGGCGTCCACGGCGTAGGAGTGGTTCTGGCTGGTGATCTCGATTTTGCCGGTGCGCAGGTTTTTGACCGGATGGTTGCCGCCCCGGTGGCCGAATTTCAGCTTGTACGTTTTGGCGCCGTAGGCCAGGGAGATCATCTGGTGGCCCAGGCAGATGCCGCAGATGGGATACTTGCCCCGCATCTCTTTGACCAGTTCGATGACCGGCGTCACATCCTCCGGGTCGCCGGGGCCATTGGACAGGAAAATGCCGTCGGGATTCATACCGGCGATGACCGAGGCCGGGGTATCGTAGGGCACCACGGTGACGTTGCAGCCCCGGGCGTTGAGGGAACGGATGATATTCAGTTTGATGCCGCAGTCCACGGCCACCACATCAAACTTGGGGTTGGAGGTCCGGGAGTACCAGCGCTTGCGGCAGCTGACCCGCTTCACCTGATCGTGGGGCAGCTCTGTGGTGTTCAGCAGCTCCAGCGCCGCGCCCAAGGGCAAATCGGCGTCACAGAGCAGCACCTTACGGCTGCCGTGGTCCCGGATGGACCGGGCCAGAAGCCGGGTGTCCAAACCCTCAATGGCAGGAATGTGGTTCTCCTCCAGAATCTCCGACAGCGTCTTGGTATAGCGGAAGTTGGAGGGGTTGTCGTTGTACTCCCGGACCACCAGACCGCCGATGGTGGGAATCTTCGTCTCAAAATCGTCGTCGGCGGTGCCGTAGTTGCCAATGAGAGGGTACGTCATGACCACAATCTGATCGGTATAGGAGGGGTCGGAGACAATCTCCTGATAGCCCACCATGGAGGTGTTGAACACCAGCTCGCAGACACGGGTATCCATACTGCCGAAGCCCCGGCCATAGTATTCGCTGCCGTCCTCCAAAACGATCTTCCGGTTAAAACCTTTCGCCATACTGCCATCCTTTCCTGTCCGTGGGCCGGATTCCGGCCGCAAAAAAAACGGCTTGCAGGTAGCGTACCCGCAAGCCGATCCGTAAAAGCACTCCGCCGGGCCGTCTGGTACGCCCGACAGCCCTTGTCGTTTCCATTAAGATATCACGTTTTTTTCTTCGGTGCAATAGACGAAGCCCATAAACATCGCCGGATTTTGGCATTTTGCATTGTATATCTTGAACATCGCCCATTCAGAACCTAACAAACTTTTAGGCTTTCAAAATTTTATTCGGATTTTCTGAGTAAAAACGCGGTTTATCCATAATTCTGCCGCAATATTTCATCAATATACACTCCTTTTTGTATTTGTTGAAAATGACGAATCTATGCATGCTGCATCGTCTTTCCAAATGATACCGCATGTGGTACACTTATAAGTGGAAAAATTAAAAGAAGGAAGTGGCATCCATCATGAAACGATTGCTTTCCCTGGCCCTGGCCGCTGCCATGACGCTGGCGCTGATTCCGGCGGCCCATGCCGCCAGCGGCGTCACCACTGGTTCCGGCGTGGCTTCCGGCGGCAAGCTGGTCTATGTGGACATGGCCGGCCGCACCGGTGACGTGGTCATCGGCACCGACGGCCTCCACACCGACACGGCAGCCTCCTCCATGGTCACCGGCAGCGTGGCCGCCGTCAACGGCGGTTTCTTCAACTCCTATTACTCCGGCGCCGGCAACGTCTTCCCCTCCAACTGCGCCGAGGTTTACGGCGCGCTGGTCCGGGACGGCCAAGTGCTCCACGCCGGCGACGCCAACAACGTCATCGGCTTCACCTATGACGGCAAAGTGGCCATCGACCGGGTGACCATCCAGACCACCGCCGTTATCAGCGGCAAGGGCACGGCCACCGTCTGGGGCGTCAACAAGCTGTACAACGACTCCACCGGCATCATGCTGATGACCGATGACCTGAAGCTGGCCTATACGGTCCCCGCCTCCTCCAAGGTCTTCACCATCAAGGACGACAAAGTGGTGTCCGTCAACGGCGGCGGCACCTACACCACCCCCGCCGGATGCAGCGTTCTGATCTACAATTCCGGCGCTGTGGCCAATGTCAGCCAGTGGAACAGCCTGCCCGCCGTGGGCGATACCATTCGCTTCGCCTACAACTACACCGGCACCCGCACCGCCGATCAGGCCATGTGGGACAACATGAAGACCATCGTCACCGGCGGCCGCATGCTGGTGCAGAGCAAGCAGAACGTCACCGCCAACAGCTCCTATAACTCCCAGTACGACAGCGATCCCAAGCAGTCCAACACCAGCTCTTCCCTGCGGTCCTTTGCCGCCGTTATGGGTGACGGCCGTCTGCTGCTGGGCACCGCCTCCGGCACCTTCCCCCAGATTGCCAACGATCTGATTGCTCTGGGCGCGGTCCACGCCATCAGCCTGGACGGCGGTGCCTCCTCCATGCTCTACGCCGACGGCAGCGGCTTCCTGACCCCGGCAGGCCGGGAGCTGGCCGTGGTTCTGACCATCGTTCCCCAGGACCCCAACGAAAAGCCCTATGAGAATCCCGAATCCGGCGGCAGCGGCTCCAACGCCATCGACCCCGGTGTAGCCGACCCCCATACCCCCTCTTCCTGGGCCGCCGCCGATGTGGAAAAGGCCCGCTCCCTGGGTCTGATCCCCTCCTGGCTCACCTACGGCTACAAGGGCCCCATCACCCGGGCGGAATTTGCCGCCACGGTGCTGCAGCTGTTCCCCGCCTGCCTGGGCAAGAGCGCCGATACGATCCGCGATGAGATGGGCATTTACGGCGACGAGTTTGCCTCCTACAAATTCACCGATTACGACAACTACAACGTCCAGTTGGCTGCTGCCCTGGGCATCGTCACCGGTTATGAGGATGGCACCTTCCGCCCCAACAACTCCATCACCCGGGAGCAGGCCGCCATTATGATTCAGCGGGCTGTGAAGCTCCTGGGCACCGTGACGCCCACCAAGAATCCCACCTTCACCGACGCCGCCAAGGTGTCCCCCTGGGCCGCTGAGGGCGTTCAGTTCGTCACCTCCTGCGGCATTATGAACGGCAGCAATAACGCCTTCAATCCCCAGGGTACCTACACCCGCGAGCAGACCTACATCACCATGCTCAACGTCTACAACGCCATTAAGGGCAGCTGACCCGTCATAAAAACCCCCTTCCCACCATAGGATAGCGGTGTGAAGGGGGTTTTTTCCAATGACTAAAAAACCGTTGCTGTGGGCCTTTGTGCTGTCGTCCCTGGCCGGTACGGCCATGCACTTTGCCTACAATGTTTTGCCCATTCCCCTGGTGGGGCTGCTGGCCCCGGTCAGTGAGAGCGTCTGGGAACATTTAAAGCTGCTGTACTGGCCCTTTCTGGTGGCTTCGGCCCTGGTGGCCCGGCGGAAAGCCGACCCGCTGCGCTGGTGGAGTGGGGCGCTGGCGGCGCTGCTGCTCCAACCTCTGGTGCTGACAGGGGTGTACTATCTGCTGAAAACCGGCTTCGGCGTGGAATCCCTGTGGGTGGATATCACCCTTTATTACGCCGTCATGGCCCTGGGCTTTTTCACGGCTTACCGGCTGGAACGGACGTGCCGGGCCATGCCCTTTGTGGGACTGCTTATCGTTCTGGCCGCCGTCTACGGCGTCAGCCTCATGGCCTTCTCCCTGGCCGCCCCCAGTCTGCCCATCTTTACAGCGCCCTGAGCAGCGCCCGCAGATAGTCCCAGGTCCGGGCCACAGAGGCAATGCTCATGCGCTCCTGGGGCGTATGGACATCAAAGAGATTGGGGCCCAGACTGATACAGTCCAGTCCCGGCAGCTTTTTGCTGAGAACACCGCACTCCAGCCCCGCGTGGATGGAGACCACCTGGGGCTCCCGGCCATATTGCTGGCGGTAAACTTCCACGGCAATGTTCCGCAGGGGCGACGTCTCCCGGTACTCCCAGGCGGGGTAATCGCCCAGGTCGAAATACAATCCGTTGGACTGCTGGGCGATGCCTTGGAGCACAGCGGTCAGATACCGCTTGTCCCGCTCCAGACTGCTGCGGATGGCAAAGGTCAGCTTCACCGTGTCACCGGCCACCCGGAGAATACCCAGGTTCAGCGACGTCTCCACCAGACCTTCCATGGAGCGGCTGCGGGACTGGACGCCGTTGGGCACCTCCGTCAGCAGCCGCAGAAAGCGTTGGGTGCTGGGCCGGTCCCAGATTTCCGCCACACCGGTGTTGTCCGGCGTGCAGGTGATGGTCAGCCCCGTCTCCACCGGATACGCCTCCCGCAGCTCGGCGGCAAAGGCTTCGGCAGCCGCAGCCAAACTCCGCTCTTTGTCCGGCGGCGCCACAAACAGCGCCTCGGCCTCTCTGGGAATCACATTGTCCCGGCCGCCGCCCCGGAGACTTGCCACCCGCAGGGGCGTCACATGGTCCAGGAGCCGCAAAGCCTGCCCCAGCAGCAGAATGGCATTGGCCCGTCCCTTATCGATGTCGCTGCCGGAGTGACCGCCCAGCAGGCCCGTCACCCGCAGCCGGTACAGGTATCCCGCCGCGGGGGCCGTGTCATAGGGCAGGGCAATGGTGGCCGTGACGCCGCCTGCACAGCTGACGGTAAAAACGCCCTCCTCCTCGGAATCCAGATTCACCATACGCCGCCCCCGGAGCAGCAACGGGTCCAGGGCTTCCGCACCAGCCATGTCCGTTTCCTCGTCGGCAGTCAGCAGCACCTCCAGGGGCGGGTGGATGGCGTCAGGGTCGTCCAGCAGGGCCAGGGCGTAGGCAATGGCGATGCCGTTGTCACCGCCCAGGGTGGTACCCTGGGCATAGATCTGGTCACCGTCCACGGCCAGCCGCAATCCTTGGGTGCGGAAATCCAGGTCACAGTCCGCCGTCTTCTCCCAAACCATATCCAGATGGCCCTGGAGAATCACGGTGGGGTGGTCCTCATAGCCGGGGGAAGCGTCCTTGTAAAGGACGACGCTGTTGGTCTGGTCCCGGCAGCACCGCAGGCCCCGCTGCGCGGCAAAGTCCGCGCAGAACTGACTGATGGCCGCCGTGTGGCCGGAGCCTCTGGGAATGGCGCTGATCTGCTCAAACCAGTGAAAAACCGCCGCCGGTTCCAGACCGGACAGTACGGTGGAAGTCATGGAATCATCTCCTGTATCAAGATACCGTGATTATACCACAGGAGATAAAAGATTGGTGAACTTTTTTGCCGCTGCCTCTTGCCTTTTGGCGAAAATTCTGTTATGTTGGGAACGAGCAGTCGGGGTGCGCCCCGGCTCTTTTTCCGCCCCATCCAGACTATCATGAACAGGAGATGACGGTCCGCCATGGGAACCACCGTACAGAATAACAAAATTGTCAACGGCGTCGTCTGGAAACAGATGTTGCTGTTTTTCTTTCCCATTTTTCTGGGGACGCTGTTCCAACAGCTATACTCCATGATTGACGCGGTCATTCTGGGCCGCTTTGTGGGTAAGGAAGCGTTGGCCGCTGTCGGCGGCACGGACCTGGAAGTGATCAATCTGCTGGTCAACTTCTTTGTGGGCCTGTCCTCCGGCGCGTCGGTGGTCATCTCCCAGCACTACGGCGCCCGCCACCGCATGGCCCTGCGCTGTGCCGTCTGTACGGCCATTGTGCTGGCCGTGGTCTGCGGCGGCCTGTTGACGCTGGTGGGCGTCTTCGGCTCCCCCACCATTCTCCGGTGGATCAAAACCCCCGAAGACATTTTCCATTATGCCGAAGACTATATGCGCTTCTACTTCCTTGGCATGATCCCCTCCATGATCTACAACATGGGCTCCGGCATTTTCCGGGCCGTGGGCGACGCCCGGCGGCCCCTCTATTTCCTGGCCGTCTGCTGCGTCCTCAACATCGTGCTGGACCTGCTGCTGGTGGTGGTCATCCCCCTGGGCACTGCCGGTGCCGCCATTGCCACGTCTATCGCCCAGGTGATCTGCGCCGTGCTGGTGCTGGTCTCTTTGTGCCGCACCAAGGATATCTTCCGGCTCCATTTGAAGCGGATTTACTTCCAGCCCTCCCTGCTGTCCCACATGCTGCGCATCGCCTTGCCTGCCGGTGTCCAGTCCTCCATGTACAGCATTTCCAACGTCTTTATCCAGGCGTTCATCAACGGTCTGGGCACCGATTCCATTGCCGCCTGGGCCGCCTTCCGCAAGGTGGACAGCGTCTACTGGCCCATCAGCTCGGCTTTGGGCATCACCGTCATGACCTTTGTGGGCCAGAACCTCGGCGCCCGCCGCTATGACCGGCTCAAGTCCACCATCCGCACCGGTTTCATTTTGCAGTTCTCCATCACCGCCGCCATTGTGGCCCTGATGGTGCTGTTCCGCAATCCCCTCATTGCCATTTTCAATGAGGATACCGCCGTGCGGGAAATCGGCGGAGAAATTCTCCTGGCCATTACGCCTTACTACTTCCTCTATATCTGCATCGAGATTCTCTCCGGCGCCATGCGCGGCGTGGGCGAAAGCCTCAAGCCCGCCCTGCTGACCGTGGGCGGCATCTGCGCCCTGCGTCTGGTATACCTGTTCCTCTTTGTGGGCGACACCCCCACCAACAGTGGCATTGCATTCAGTTATCCTCTGACCTGGGGCGTCACCACCGTTCTGTTCATCATCTACTACCTGCGGGGCCGCTGGCTGCGCCATCACATCCAGCAGCAAACGGCCTAAGTTCCTTCGATCAGGTCCGCCAGTCCGTCGGCCAGCAGCTCCGCCGCCGCCAGCGCTTCTTTCAGTGTATTGCCCGAAGAACCCACCTCAATCAGCAGAGACCCTGGCGTCATATGCTGATTGAACCGCTCGGTCCGCAAATCCAGATTGCGGCAGAGGCCCGGCCACTGGCGTTCCAGCACCGCCTGTAATTTCAGCGCCCAGCTCAGATTATCCTGCCAGTTGGGGTGGCTCAAACCGCCCTGGTCGGTGCCCACCACCAGCATCAGCTGGGCCGTCTCCTGTCCGTCCAGGGTAACAGCGTGACGCACTGGCGTGCCATCGGCGTTGGCACCGGCGTCTCGATGGATGTCAATGACCATCTGGATGGTCGGATACTCCTCCACCCACTGCTCAATCTTTTTCAGCGTGGAATTATAGGCCCCGTTATAACTGGGATAGTCGTTGAACGACGTGTCGTGGAGCACGGAGATTCCCCGCGCTTCCAGTCCCTCGGCCAAGACCCGCCCCACCCGTACCACGGAGTATTCCGTGTCCTGGGTGCGGGCGGTTTCGTTTTCGTCGTATTCCCATCCGGCCTCCATGGTGTAGGCTTCGGAGGTGTGGGTATGGACAATAAGCACCGTGGGGCCGTCCTGGTCAAAATTCAGAACGCTTTCCCGCTGCAGCAGTTCCCACGGGTCCACATCGTAGGTGCAGGCCCCGCCGATGGTGATGGCCGCTGCATCCTCCTTGGTAAACACCAGCTTGTCCCCTTCCGGTTCCGATTTCGGCGAGGCAGGCTCCTCCTGTTGTGCCGGTTCCGGCGTCTTCTGCTCCGGTTCCTGTGTTTGTTCCGGCGCTGTGGCCGCCATGGCGGCCGCCGGTACCGGCGGCGCCAGCCACGCTTCCAAGGTGCGGGCGGTCCAGTCCTCCACCCCCAGCGCCATCATCAGCCGCAGGGCCAGGGCCATGGTGAGCATGGACGCCGCCCGGCGGCGGACCCTGAGTTTATCGCTCTGCATGGCAATCCCTCCCTATAAGGTATCCTATGCAGCCGCACCGGTCCTTAGAACGCTTTTTTTATGCAGAAGGGATTACACGCAAAAAAACAGGAGCGCCGCTGTGCAGCGCTCCTGTTTTGGTATTGAATTATTCCAGCACGTCGGAACCGTTGCCGGTCTCTGTGGTCGTTCCACCGCCGGTACCCGGGTCCGTTGTGGTGCCACCGCCCGTACCGGGATCGGTGGGCGTGGTGGTGCCGGTGCCGGGGTCTGTCGTGGTACCACCGCCCGTACCGGGATCGGTCGTCGTACCACCACCGGTGCCGGGATCCGTTGTCGTACCACCGCCCGTACCGGGATCGGTGGGGTTGTTGGGATCGGTCGGTGTCGTCGGCTCCTCCGGCTTTTCCTCTTCCTGCTTACCGATGACCGTCACACGGTCCCGCTTCTGATAGGTGCTGTTGGGGAACTGGACCTTCTCCCAATCGGAGACCGGGTTGCCGTCGGCGTCAATATACTGCTTGTAGGTAACGGTCTTATAGCCGGTATAGGGCGTGACGGTAACCTGCTTGTAATCGGCGGGTTTGGTTTCATCCACCTGGGTTACATCTTTCCATTGGGTGGTGGAAATCGTTTTGGAATCCAGCTTCACCGTATACTCGCTCTCCTTGGTGCCCACCAGACCAATATGCACCTTGCCGTCCTTCAGATAGGCGTCAATGCGGATGGGGTTATTGGTGGAATTGGAGAACTTAAAGTCCACATTGCTGCCCCAATAGATGGTGGCGTCCATACCCAGCGGCACATAGTCCACGGTGTACATATGCTCCAGCCGCTCGACAATATTCAGATCGGCCAACAGGGTCGCATGGTAAATGGTGGAAGCCACCTGACAGATGCCGCCGCCTACCTCAGGCGTGGACGTGCCATTGACGAAAGCGATGGCTGCCTGATAGCCCTTGGCCGCTGTCCGCTCACCAACGATGTCGTTGAACGAGAACACGTCACCGGGATTCAGAATGGTGCCGTCGATGGCCTTGCAGGCCAGGTCCAGGTTGGTGGTACGGCCGGGGTTGTAGGGGTACGGCGTGTCGGACGAGCCCAGCACATCATGGAACAGGGTCTCTTCCAGCTTGGCACGGGTGACCTCCGGCTCCACCGCCGACAGGGTGATGGACAAATCCGTCCCCTCCTCGGCCATGTCCTGCTTCTGCTTGGCCGCAGCCAAGTCGAAGCCGTAGCCCTCCACCTCATCGACAATTTCCTTTTTGTCCTTGTCGTAGTAGGCGTCGGCCATGTCGGTGCACATCTCTTTATAGAGGGCATCCAGATCCACCTGGGTATAGCGGGTTTCCTCGTAGTTGTACTCCAGGGGGGTGAAATCGTTGTTCATATAGGCGGTCATGACTGCGTCATAGAGGCCGTCGGCGTCCAGGCTTCTCTCGCTGGTGCCCACATGGATAATAACCTCCGTGGGGATGGTCTCCGTGACGGTCTCACCTTCTGCGCCGCCCTCTGCGGGCTGCGCCACCTCGGACTCCACCACTTCATAGGTGGAATCCTTCCGCTCCGACTTGACTTCAGCGGCGGTGGCGTCGATGGTGGAACGGATATACTCCTCATCAATGCTCAGGGCGCTGCCCATGTCCACCGTGTGCAGAACCTCGGTGGCGGCGGTGAGGGACTGTTTCAGCGTCTGGAAAATACCGCCGTCGCGACCGTAGTTCCAGGCGGCTTCCACGGCTTTGTCCACGTCCACGCTGGCCTTGGTGTCGGCAGGGGCAAAGGACAGGGTGCGGTCCGGCAGCGTCACCGTCAGCGTCTCCGTGCCATAGGTGGCATTGACAGCCTGCTGGACGGCAGCCTTGGCCTCTTCGCGGCTCATGCCGCCCACATCCACACCGGCCACACTGACACCGGGCAGAATATCACCGCTGCTGTGGACCATCAGGGCATAGCCCAGACCGCCCAAAATCACCAGGGCCACCAGCGTTGCCACCGTGATGGCAGCAATTTTTCCCTTGTTGCCGCCCTTCTTTTTTGCGGGCTTGGCCGCCGGAGCAGCTTTGTACGTCTGAGCGGCTTTGGGTGCCTGGGATGCTTTGGTCACTTTGGCCGTATGCTTCTGGGCAGCCGTGGGTTTCGCTTGGGCAGGCTTTTGATTCCTCGGTTTTTCAAATTTTCCCATGGTCGTCTCCTAAATACGCAATGCAATCGGCATTGTAGATTTTTGTCTTATTATATCCCAAGACGGCCCCTTTGCCAAGGACATTTCTGTTACGGTTTTATTACAAATTATCCCTATAAGTTACAAAACATTCCCGTTTGAACAAAACCCGGCATATTTTGCCACAAAGTTTTGGGCAACTCGCAACGGGTCATCCGTTTTGGACAGTTTCCAGGTCAGCAGAGGGATGGAACCGGCAGAGAAAAACAGTTTATTGTGGAAGGACGGCTCGGCGCAGATGGCCGACACAGCGGAAAAATCCAGGCTGGACAGGGTGAAGTTGACCCGCCCGTCCTTCTGGGAAATATCGATGACGCCCACGGCGGCGGCCCTGGCCCGCAGCAATGCGATATCCACCAGATTCATGACGCCCTTGGGGGGATCGCCGAAGCGGTCCACGATTTCGTCCAGCAGTTCGTCGGCGTCCTCCTGGGTCCGGATGGCGGCCATGCGGCGGTACAGGTCCATACGCTGCTCTCCGGCGGGGACGTAGTCCTTGTCGATATTGGCGGTGACGGAAATATCACAGGAGCATTCGGCCTCGCGAGGCGTCGGTTCGCCCCGCTCCTCCAGCACAGCCTCTTCCAGCAGCTTCAAATACATATCGTAGCCCACACTCATCAGGTGGCCTGACTGCTCGGCGCCCAGCAAATCACCGGCGCCGCGGATTTCCAGGTCCCGCATGGCAATTTTAAAGCCGGAGCCGAAGGCGGCAAAATCCCGGATGGCCGACAATCGCTTATCGGCCACTTCGCTGAGGACCTTGCCCCGCCGGAACGTCAGATAGCAGAATGCATGGCGGTTGGACCGGCCTACTCGGCCCCGCAGCTGGTGGAGCTGGCTGAGACCGAACCGGTCGGCGTTTTCAATAATCAGTGTATTAACGTTGGAGATATCAATGCCGGTTTCGATGATGGTGGTGCAGACAAGAATCTGAATTTCGCCCTCGTCCATCTGCTGCATAACGTCGCCCAGCTGTTCCTGGTTCATCTTGCCGTGGGCCACGGCTACCCGGGCGTCTGGAAACGCCTTCTGCAAATCGGCGGCACAGCGGTCGATGCTCTCCACCCGGTTGTGGAGGTAAAACACCTGTCCGCCCCGCTCCAGCTCCCGGCGGATGGCCTCATGGATGACGGCTTCATTGTGCTCCAGGACAAAGGTCTGGACCGGATAGCGGTTCCGGGGCGGCTCCTCGATGGTGGACATATCGCGGATGCCGCTGAGTGCCATATTCAGCGTCCGGGGAATGGGCGTGGCGCTGAGGGTCAGCACATCCACATTGCCGCACAGCTCTTTGAGCCGCTCCTTGTGACTGACGCCGAACCGCTGTTCCTCGTCCACAATCAGCAGACCCAAATCCTTGAACGACACGTTCTTTTGCAGCAGCTTGTGGGTGCCAATGAGCATATCCACCTGTCCCGCCGCCGTGCGGCTCAAGGTGTCTTTCTGCTGCTGGGCCGTGCGGAACCGGGAGAGCACATCGATATTGACGGGAAATCCGCTGAAACGTTTTTTCGCCGTCACATAGTGCTGCCGGGCCAGAACAGTGGTGGGCACCAGCACCGCCACCTGTTTGCCGTCCAACATACACTTCATGGCAGCCCGCAAGGCCACCTCCGTTTTACCGAAGCCCACATCACCGCAGAGCAGCCGGTCCATAGGCTGGGGCGATTCCATATCGCCCTTGATTTCCGCCACACACCGCAGCTGGTCCTCGGTCTCGGCGTAGGGAAACGCGTCCTCAAACTCTGTCTGCCACGGTGTATCGGCGGAAAAGGCATAGCCCATGCGCCGCTGGCGCTGGGCGTACAGCTTAATGAGGTCCACGGCCAGCTTTTTCGCCGCCGTCCGGGCCTTGGCTTTCGTCTTCTGCCACTGTTCGCCGCCCAGTTTGTTCAGCTTCACCGGCGTGTCCTCGCCGCCGCCGATGTATTTGCTGACCATGTCCAGTTGGGTGGCCGGAACATACAGCGCATCGGTGCCCTGGTAGGCAATTTTGACATAGTCTTTCAAGGCCCCGTCCACTTTAATCTGTTCGATTCCCACATACCGGCCGATGCCGTGGTGCTCGTGGACCACCAGATCACCGGGATGCAGGTCCGTAAAGGAATTGAGCTTTTGGCGGTTGGTGGCCTTTTTCTTCTTCTGTTCCGGCGCGGCGGCAGCCTTGCGCTTTTCCGCCTTCTGCACCAACAGCTGACCCTCAGTGAGAATAGCCAATTGTAACTCCGGATACTCAATGCCCGCCGGCAGCGCGCCGTCCGTCAGAAAGATTTGATGGGCCTTGGGCAGGGATTCCGCCGGATAATAGAGACTGGCCTTGATATCCTGTCCCTGGAGCAACTCCTGCAAAATCTCGCCCCGGCGGCGGTTGCCCGTCAGCACCAGAACGCCGTAACCGATATTCTGGTAGTAGCGCAAATCCTGGGCCACCGTATCCAGGCTGGAGCCGTAGGGCGGCAGCTGCTTGGCCGTCACTGACAGCAGCTCTTGGGGCGGGCAGTTTTTCGGGTAGGAGGTAGCCAGGAAATTGTCCAGGAATACCACCGGCTGTTCCCGGAACCGGTCGAACACATCCTCATACTCCGTCACATAGTCGCACAGCTCTCCGGCCACCAGACCGCTTTGGAGCATCCCGTCCAGCTCCATGCCCAACTGCTCCTGGCGCAGACGGGCCGCCCGCTGGAGGTTGCTGTGGTCACAGAAGATCACCAGGGCGTCTTTGGAAATGTAGTCCACGCCGCAGCTGTTGTCGGGATAGAGCAGCGACAAATACCGGTCGGCAGCGGCCAGGGAGACACCGCTTTCCAGCCGGTCCAAATCCCCTTGCAGCGTCTCCACCAGTGCTGTGTTGACGGTCTTCCGGCGCTTCTGTCTGGCAATCATAGCCCGGAGGTCATCGCACAGGCCCGAAAGGCCGCCGGGGTGGAGATGGGGCTGGGCCTCGGCCACCGGCAGGATGGGGGCCTCGTCGGCGTTTTCCGTCCGCCGCTGGGTCAGCACGTCGAAAAAGCCCATGATATCCACTTCATCACCGAAAAACTCCACCCGCAGAGGGTTTTCACAGGCCGGGGAAAACAAATCCACTATGCCGCCCCGTAAGGCGTACTGACCGGGGCCTTCCACCAGGGAAGTCCGGGCATACCCCGCCTGTTCCAGCCGCCGGGCCAGTTCCTCCGGCTCCAGATTCATGCCGGGCCGCAGCGTCATAGACGCGCCGCAGAGGGTTGCCTTGGGCATGGTCCGCAGGGTCAACGCCTCCAGAGAGGCAATTTGCAGCCGCGTCTTGCCCATGGCCAAATCATACAGCTGCTTGAGCCGTTTCTGCTCCCAGCCACGGGACACGGCGGCCGTGTCGTACAGCGTCAGTTCCCGGGTGGGCAGAATGGGGGCTTCCTCCCCCAGAAAGGCCCGCAGCTCCTCCTGGACCCGGCGGGCGGCCTCGTCATCCTGACAGACCACCACCATGGGCCGGTCACTGTGGCGGTACAGGGCGGCAATCCAGTGGCCGCGGGCCACCTGGCCCGTACCCGACACCGCCGCCGCCCGGTTTGCCGCCACGGCGGTCAGGAGCTTTTCATATTCCGACAGGCCCCGCAGGGCGGAAAGTAAAACGTCCATGGTTCACCTCTCACAAGACAATAATTGTAAAAAAATGGTATCCCATAACGACCGAAGGGGCAAAGGGTGACAGCTTGCCCCCCTTTGCCCTGAATTTTGGCAATTATTTACGGTTAAATTGGGATGACGCCCGCTCGATGCCCTGGGTGAAGATCACCGGCACAGCTTCGGCGGCGTGTTCGATGGCCGGATCCAGTAGCTTCTGTTCAGCCAGCGTGAAGCGGCTGAGGACCCAGTCGGCCAAATCGTAATCGGGATGGGGCTTGGCGCCCACACCGATTTTAATGCGGGGAAACTCCTGGCTGCCCAGGCTGGAGATGATGGACTTGATGCCGTTGTGACCACCGGCGGAGCCGTTTCTGCGGATGCGCAGACGGCCCACATCCAGGTCGATGTCATCAAACAGCACCAGGACCCGCTCCGGCGGCACCTTGTAGAAGTCGGCGGCCTGTTTGACAGCCACACCGCTGAGATTCATATACGTCTGGGGCTTCATCAGCAGCACCCGGACACCGCCCACGGTGACCTGGGCCGTAAGGGCCTGGAACTTGGCCCGGTCGATTTTGACGCCGGCCTCCTTGGCCAATGCATCCACCGCCCGAAAGCCCACATTGTGGCGGGTGGCCTCGTACTGGCTGCCGGGGTTGCCCAGGCCCACCACCAGATATTCACAGGGAGAAGACTTGAACAGCATACAACCTCTTAGAACAGGGAGGAGATGGAGACCTCGTCGAAGGTACGGCGGATGGCCTCGGCAAACAGGGGCGTCACGTCCAGCTGGCGGATCTTGGAGCCCTTGGCCTCCTCGGGCAGCGGAATGGTGTTGAGGAGCATCAGCTCTTCAATGCAGCTGTCCTGGACGCGCTGCACGGCGGGGTTGGACAGGACGCCGTGGGTGGCACAGGCCAGAACCCGGGCAGCACCGCCCACTTCCTTGATGGCGTTGGCAGCATTGCACAGGGAACCGGCGGTGTCCACCATGTCGTCGAACAGGATGCAGGTCTTGCCCTTGACGTCACCGATGATGTTCATAACCTCGCACTGGTTGGCCTTCTGGCGGCGCTTATCAACGATGGCCAGACCCATGTGGAGCTTGGCGGAGAAAGCACGGGCACGGGCCACGCTGCCCACGTCGGGGGAGACGACCACCACGTCGTCGGTGTTTTCAAACATGTTGCGGTAGTACTGTACGAATACGGGGTTGCCCAGCAGGTTATCCACGGGGATATCGAAGAAGCCCTGAATCTGGGAAGCGTGGAGGTCCATGGTCAACACGCGGTCGGCACCGGCGCAGGTGATCATGTTGGCCACCAGCTTGGCGGAGATGGGATCACGGCTCTTGGCCTTGCGGTCCTGACGGGCATAGCCGAAGTAGGGCATCACGGCGGTGATACGGCCTGCGGAAGCGCGGCGGCAGGCGTCAATGGTCACCAGCAGTTCCATCAGGTTGTTGTTGACAGGCTTACAGGTGGGCTGCACGATGAACACATCGCAGCCACGGACGGTCTCGTTGAGGGTGACGGAGACTTCGCCATCGGCAAAGGTCGTGACGGTGCCTTCGCCCAGGGGCACGCCCAGAGCGCGGCAGACGCCCTCCGCAAAGGGACGGTTGGCGTTGGCGGCGAACACCTTTACTTCTTTACCATGTGTGATCATTTGTACTGTACCTCTCTACACGTTTTTGGTTGTTTATTGTACGAAGCAGCACTTGCTGAACGGATTACTTGGATTCCTTGAGCTTGTGGCGGTTGGCCCATTCGCGCTTGTTGGTCTGGCGGGCCCGTGCCACGGCCAGGGCGCCGGACGGCACATTGTCGGTGATGGTGGAGCCGGCGCCGGTGTAGGCGCCGCGGCCCACGGTGACGGGAGCTATCAAATTGGTATTGCAGCCGATAAAGGCGTCATCCTCGATGATGGTCCGGAACTTCTTGGCCCGGTCATAGTTGACGGTGACGGTGCCGCAGCCGAAGTTGACGTTGCGGCCCACATCGCTATCGCCCACATAGGTCAGATGGGACACCTTGGTGCCGTCGCCGATGGTGGAATTCTTGACCTCCACAAAGTCGCCCAGGCGCACATGGTCGCCGATATGGGAGTTGGGACGGATGTAGGCAAAGGGGCCCACGGTGGTGTCGCTGCCCACATGGGCGTCGTACAGCTGAGAGCTGTTAACGGTGGTACGGTCTCCAATGACGGTATTTTCCAGCAGGGCGTTGGGACCGATGACACAGTTTTCTCCGATGACGGTGCCGCCCCGGAGGATGGTGCCGGGCATCAGGACCGTGCCCTTACCCACGCGGACCGTGGGGTCCACATAGCAATTCTGATAGTCCCAGATTTCCACGCCGCCGCGGATGAGATCATGGAGGTGCTGGAGGTTCAAGGTGGGCTGCCAGGCGGCCAGCTCCTCGCCGGAGCGGATGGAGTAGACGCCGTCCCGGTCGGCATAGGCCTTGCCCCGCTGGCGCAGAAACTCCAGGAAGCTGAACTTTTCGTCCAGGGCATCCATAAGGGCCGCCCGGTCCACATGGTAGACGCAGCTGGGGGCGGGAATCACATTGGCCTGGGCGGCCAGACGGGTGGAGATAAAGACCGCCGGGCCGGTGACCACTACGGTCTCCCGGTCATCGTCCTCCGCCGTGGACAGAAACACATGGAGCAGGTCGGCGGCATCGTCGCTGCCGGCCACCATCAGGTCCACCGACGCGGGAAAACAAGCTCTGGCCTCTCCTGCCCACCGCTCATGGCAGACGAGAAAAAAACGACCGGCTCCGCGGGCGATGAGCGCCGACACCAGCCAGGAAAGCAACGGGCTGCCCATAATCCGCGACAGCATCAACGGCCGGCTATAGCCGGTCTTATTGGTATCGTCCGGGACGAAAATGACCGCAGAGGTTCCTCCCATACAAGTTCCTGCCTTTCAGAAAAAGATAAAGCGCCACAGGAGGGCGCACCATTGGTTTTATACCAGTATAGCAGATTGACTTTTATTTGTATAGGGCGTTTCCTGGGTTTTTTCCATTTATGCGCCAAAAGCGCGCCGCCGGAGGCAGCGCGCTCGAAGAAATCACATCAGCGGGGAGAACAGCCGTAAAAACGCACCGGCCAGCCGCCGGTGGATGGGCCAGGAGCGAACCTCCGCCAGACTCATGCGATGGCACAGCTGGAATGTCTCATCAAAGTCCCGTGCCACAGCACCTACACAGTCGGCCTTGTAGAGCCAGACGCCGTCCTCGAAGTGGAGGTACAGGCTGCGGAAGTCAAAATTCACCGTACCCACCACGGCGTATTCCCGGTCCACACAGACCACCTTGGCATGGACAAAACCGGGGCTGTACTCATAGATTTTCACGCCCTGGCTCAGCAGGTCCGCGTAATGAGCCCGTGTCACAGCAAAGACCATCTTCTTGTCGGGGATGCCCGGCGTAATAATTCGCACATCCACGCCGTTTTTGACGGCCACGGTCAAAGCGGAAATCATTTTGTCGCTGATGATCAGATAGGGCGTCATAATATATACCGACCGCCGGGCCTTGGTGATCAGGTTGAAAAACACCGTATCGCCCACCGGCTCATTGTCCAAAGGGCTGTCGGCAAAGGGCTGGACAAAGCCATGGGGCCGCTTGCTGATGGCAATGGGCCGGGGCGGCTTGTAGAAGGATACCGTCTCCTTCCACCCCTTGATCTGGGCCCACATGGCCAGAAACATGACGGTCATAGGCCAGACGGCCTCACCTTTCAGACGGATGACGCAATCCTTCCAGTAGCCGAAGCGCTCTTCCAGATTGATATACTCATCAGCCAGATTCATGCCGCCGGTAAAGCCGATCTCTCCGTCCACAATGAGGAATTTCCGGTGGTCCCGGTTGTTGAGCCGGGAAGACAGCACGGGGACATAGGGGTTGAAGGGACAGGCTTTGATGCCCACCTTCTCCAGTTTACGCCAATATCCGCCGGGCAGCGTCATAATACAGCCGAAATCATCATAGATTACCCGGACATCCACACCGGCAGCGGCCTTTTTCCGCAGAAGCCGGAGCATCTGTTCCCACAGCCGCCCGGTCTGGATGATGAAATACTCCAGGAAAATATACCGCTCTGCCCGGGCGATGGCGTCCAGCATGTCCCCCACCGCCGCCTCGCCGCAGGCATAGTAGGTGCTCTCAGTGTTCTCGCAGACGGGGCACCCGGCCACCCGAATCAGGTAATTGGACTGCAAAGCCGCCTCAGGGCTCAACGCCTGCTCCCGCTCCAGCACCCGCATATCCTGGGTCAGGTTGTCCATATGGATTTGCTGCACCGTCTGCATCCGCCGTTTCAGCCGCCGGGACAGCCGGTTGCCGCCGAAGAGCAGATAAAAGGAGATGCCGAAGAGGGGCAAAGCCAGAATGGGAATAATCCACGCGATTTTATAGGTGGGTTCCGTGCGGCACGACACAATCCAGATGACGGCCAGCCAGGCCACAATGTCCATGCCGATATTGAACCAGACCGAGTAGCCCGACAGGTAGTGTACGCCGAACACCAGCACGCCCACTTGAATCAACAGGCACAGGGACACGACCACCGCCCGCTGAAACAGCAGCTTGAAATAACTCTTCATGGGGCACCTCCCTTTCCATGACGATATATGGATTTTATTATACTCGCTTTCCCCAACCGGCGCAAGCCCCGCCGGTCTATTCTCCCGGCGGGGGCCATAGACTGTAGCAGCGCTCTGGCGCACATCCAACAAAGGAGACGATGTACCATGGGAATGCCACAGATTCCACCGGCAGAACACCGGCCATCCTTCCGTCAGACCCGCATTGACCTATTGGAGTCGGCGGCTTTGGAGGCCATGTCCGCCTCCCACATTCTCAATGCCCAGGGCGAACAGACCCAGGCCGTAGTACGGCGGTATGCCGCCGGAGAGATCACCTTTTGTCAGCTCCTCACCAGCTGCCGCTGTACCCGGGATCTGCTGCAAACACTGATTATGAAACAATGGCTCTTGCAGCAAAAGCTGGAAGCCGTGGCAGAACTGCGCGACGCTCCCGAAGACTGCATTGGCCGTTCATCCTGCGGGTCGGACCGTCCGGCAGTCCCCGGCTGCCCCTGTGTACCCCGGTCGGAGTGACAGCCCGAACCGGTGTTTGCAGACAGAAAACGGGCGCACCGCAGCGTGGTGCGCCCGAATCTTCGATTATGCCTGTACCTTTTCCGCGCTTTCCAGCAGCCGCCCGTAGGCGTCCGCCCAAGCCTGGGTGTGATGGGGCTCATAGGTGACCACGGTTTCCGAATTGCGGACCACCTGCCGGACCTCGTCCAGGCCCTTGAGCTCGCCCAGGGCCACGGCCTGCATCAGCAGGTTGCCGATGGCAGCTCCCTCAATGGGTCCGGTAACCACCGGCAGGTTGATGGCGTCGGCCACCATCTGATTGAGCAGCTTGTTCTGGATGCCGCCGCCCACAATGTTCAGGGCTTCCAGCTTGGCGCCCTTGATTTCCTCCAGCCGCTCCAAAGCCCAGCGGTATTTCAGAGCCAGGGATTCGTAGATGCAGCGGGCCACCTGTCCCGGCGTCTCGGGGATGGGCTGGCCGCTCTTGCGGCAGTATTCCCGGATTTTCTCCTCCATGTTGCCGGCGGAGAAGAAGGGGCCGTAGTTGGGGTCGATGACGGAGCGCAAAGGCTCTGCGGCCTTGGCCATCTCCACAATCTCATCCCAGCTGTATTTATTGCCCGCCTTGGCCCAGTCCCGGCGGCACTCCTGAATCAGCCACAGGCCCATAATGTTCTTCAAAGGCCGGAAACCGCCCTGAACCGTGCCCTCGTTGGTAAAGCCCGCGTCGCGGACGGCATCAGAGAGAATGGGCCGGTCGGTTTCGACACCGAAGAGGGACCAGGTGCCGCTGGAGCAGAACGCGAAGTTGCCCTGACCGGGAATGGCCGCCACGGCGGAAGCCGTGTCGTGGCCGCCGACGGCACAGTGGGCCGCCTGATTGATGCCCACTTCCTCAGCGATGGAGCGCAAAAGATGGCCGCGGACCGTACCGGGCCGGTCAATCTTCGTAAAGATGCGCCGGGGCAGTCCCAGCTCGTCAATGGAAGCCCAGTCCCAATCCCCTGCCACTGGGTCATAGAGCATCGTGGTGGTGGTAATGGTGTATTCGCTGGCCTTCTCGCCGCTGAAGAAATAGCCGATAAGGTCCGGCGTCAGCAGCATGGTCTCCGCCTGTTCCAATGCCACATCGCCCTCGGCCTGGCGGCGGCACAGCTGATAGACGGTGTTGTAATTCTGGGCGGCGATGCCCGTGCGGCGGAACTGGGTCTCAAAGGGAACCTTCTGCCAGACCCGCTCCATATCCGCGTCGCAGCTCATGCGGTAGGAACGGCTGCTGCCCAGCAGATGGCCGTTTTTATCCAGCAGACCATAATCCACGCCCCAGGTGTCCACGCTGAACGAGGCCAGGTCCCCCAGGCCCGCCCGCTTGAAGGCATAGAGGGCCTGCTTCGTCTGGTGGAACAGATTGAGGCTGTCCCAGTACAGAACGCCGCTGAGGTCGATGTAGTCGTTTTCAAAGCGGTGCAGCTCCTGCATGGTGATCTTCTCACCGTCAAAGGAGCCGAGAATGCCGCGTCCGTTGCTGGCGCCCAAATCAAAGGCCAGCATATGTATAGGATGTTTCATGGCGTAGCCTCCTGTCAATCTCTACGAGAGTGAAACGTTTCGTTCTTATATAGTATAGCAGATTTCAGCGGAAAATGCCACGGTTTTTTTCCAGAGGTTAGCATTGACTAGCCCCCTGCTGCCGTGATATGGTATACAGCAGAATTTTGGGAGTAGTCGGCGCGATGACTGCGTAGCATGGTCAACAGACTGAGGGATGCCCTCTGGCCATGCTTTCAATGACGAGACGAGTTCGCCTTGGGCGGATTTCGTCTTTTTTTGTTGTTTTGGGAGGTACATATGGGAATCATCGAACTGTTTCTGATCGCCGTGGGACTGTCCATGGACGCCTTTGCCGTCTCGGTCTGCAAGGGCCTTTCCGCTGGTAAGGTGCGGCTGCGCCATGCACTGATTGCCGGACTGTGGTTCGGCGGCTTCCAGGCATTGATGCCCTTTCTGGGCTGGCTGCTGGGCGTCCGCTTTCAGTCGCTTATCACCAATGTGGACCATTGGATTGCCTTTGTGCTGCTGGCTGTCATCGGCATCAATATGATCCGGGAGTCCCGGAAGGAGGACGAGGAGTGTGTGGAAGCCGATTTCACCTGTAAATCTATGTTTCCTCTGGCCATCGCCACCAGCATTGACGCGCTGACTGTGGGCATCACCTTCGCCTTTTTGCAGGTGGACATCGTCCCCGCCGTCAGCTTTATCGGTGTGACCACCTTTGTTCTGTCGGCCATCGGCGTTCGGGCCGGCGGCATCGTGGGCGAAAAGGGCAAAAGCCGGGCGGAGCTGGCCGGCGGCGTGGTCCTGGTGCTGCTGGGATGTAAAATTCTGTTGGAGCACCTGGGAATCCTGTAAGTACCAAATATAAAAATTTTTACTCGATTTTTTTAAAAAATCGAGTAAAACTTTTATACTTATGCTTTTTCGCTGCTTTTTCTTGCGCCAAGCAGCTGCGACACCAGCAGGCCCGCCGCGATAACCAATCCGCCCCGGAACGACGCGGCGGAAGCCGTCTGGCCCAATGCCACATCCAACGCCACACCGGTAAACACCTGACCCACAAAGGACAGGAGCGTTAACCGGAACGCCGATACCCTGGGCACAGTGATATTAAACAGCAGCACCGTGGTCACGCCCAGCATACCGCCGCAGTACATCCACGGCTCCATGGTACCCGCCGCCGGTGTGGTCCACTGACCCACCAGAAGCAGCAGGACGGCGCAGATGGGCAGGCCCACCAGATGATTAACAAAGGACCCAGCCAGAGGGCTGGTTTCCGAGGCCAGACGGGCGTTGACCATCCGGGACAGGACTACCGTCACACCGGCCCCCAGCGACAGCAGCACCGCCAAAATCGATTGGCTCACACTGCCGTCCAACATCAGAAAAATACCCACAGGGGCGCTGATCAGGGCCACAGCCACCGACCGGTCCACCCGCCGTTTGGGTGCGCCCAGCCAGCCGAACCGGTCCAGCAGCACCGAGGTGATGGTCTGGCCCAGAAGCCCCAGTGCTACAATACTGGTCATGGTAATATGCCCAAACGCATAGTTGTTAAATAGAGTAGACAGCACACCGATGGCGCCGCCCAAATAGGCCCAGAACGGCGCCTTAGCAAAGACCTTGCGCCGTCCCGCCAGACAGAGGACACCGGAAAACACCGTGCCCACCACATGAATAATCACAGCGGCGGCGTAGTTGCCGTAACCGGCGGTCAGCTGGCCGTTCCACAGAATCATCACGGCAATGACCACACCGGTCAGCAGGGAGAGAATGGTATCCATGACAGCACCTCCTGAGAATTTGGCCCCATTGTATCACAGCCCCGCCGCCGGACAATAGGACACTTGTCATATGGCGTCGGGGCGTGTACAATGAAGCCAAAAGGAGGGGGACACCATGCGGGAAATCCAGCAAAAGGTCCACTATGCCGAACGGCTGCAGCCCTATGATATCGACGCCGCCGACTGCCGCTGTTTGTTTTTTGCCGCCGGAGAGACGTTAATCCGCCAGGGGGAGCCGGTGGAAAGTCTCTATTTTATTGTAGAGGGCCGGGTGGAAGCTCTGGTGCTCCAGGGAGATGGGCGGCGTCTGGCCCTGTGCTACACCGCTGAAAGCGGCGCGCTGGGGGATGTGGAGCTGATGCAGGAGTCCGATGGAGCGACGGCCACGGTGGCGGCCCAGACCGATGTAGTCTGTCTGGCCTATCCCTACGCCCGCGCCCGGCGGCAGCGGGACGAAAATCTGGTTTTTCTGCGGCAGGTGGCTCGTGATTTGTCATTGAAACTGACCCGCAGCACTGACCGTTTGGTGAGCGCCAGCCTGTCCCCTGCGCGGGAACAGGTGTGCCGCCATCTGTTGCAGCACCGGCGGGGCAGCCGCTATTGGGGAACGCTGACGGATATTGCTGCCGCTACCGGCGTCAGTTACCGTCACATCCACCGCATCATCCAAAAGCTGTGCGCCGACGGCGTCGTGGAGAAGACGCCCCAGGGCTTCTACCATCTGGACGTGGAACATCTGGCGAAATTCTGCCCTTAACGGTTTAAACATAAAGTTTTTATTCGATTTTTTACAAAACAATCGCAGAGTCCAGGGGCAGCGTCCCCGGCAAACGCCCCAACGGAGACGGGAAAGCCACCCTTTCTCAAAGGAACCGTGCGGCAAATCAGAATTTGCAGAGGTGTTTTGAATGAAAAAATATGAATATAAAGTTATAACAATAGCAGCCAGCATGACGATGACTACAAAGCAGTACGAGAAAACGGCGCAGGAGTTTGAAGCAAAACTCAATGAATTGGGAATT
>DVJJ01000088.1 GCA_018716875.1 Candidatus Avoscillospira avistercoris | reverse complement strand
CAGCTATGTACAGCAGGAGAATACAGCGGGCATGTTTAATTTGCCTGGATCGTTCCAGACATATGGACTCTTGTAGCTGGATTGGCAGAAAGACGGTGCATCGGTAACCATTCCGGTACAGGGCACAGCAGGAGAGGCCCTACGCCTGGACTTGGCCCAGGACAGCACCAGTGCTGCCAATGGTCAGCGGGATTTGTCCCTGTCTGTAACCGTTACAAGCCGACAGGGCAAGACCGCCACCGTCACATTCCCTGAGGGTACTGCACCACTGCGCCATCAGGCGGGAGAAGCGGTCAGCTATGACAATTAGGACGGTACAGTGACGCAGTTCTATAGCACTTTTACACCACTGGGCTCTTTGCTGATTGCAGAGTCTCAACTGAACGGGATTCAGCTAGAGGATGTACAGTCGGTGACGTTGAACTTTACAGGTGATAGTGGCACCATCATGCTGCGGCAAATTGCCGTTCAATAAAAACGTACACGAGACGCCGGTTTGAGGAAGATTCTCAAACCGGCGTCTCTGTTGTTCAAGGTCGTAAGGCCATCAGCTGTTCATAAATCCACTGAGGGTTCACACCCTTGGACTGAATTTCCACAACAATATCCCCATAGCGAACTCCGAAGTTCATGCGGGCACCGTCACTGTCCCCGGCATCCGCAGCAGTATCGGCTCGGGTGGACAGTACATCCCAGGTCAGCTCTTCCGCGTTGAAAATCGGCCGGTCAACTGTATCCCGTAACTGATCCGGTACGGACTCGGCTCTGGGAATGGGATAGCGGGACAGGTCATATGTTTCTGGTTCAGAGATAGCAACCAGATTGTCTGCATCCTCTGTTGTCATGTACCGGACCTCCCAGCGCAGCTGATCATATTCTCTGGTCCAGAGGCCCCAAAGGGCGTTGGTATACTGGTCTTGATACCTGCGGATGGATTCTTCCGCAAAATCAGACGGCGCTGTCGGTAGGAACCAAGCCCCAAAATCCGTGTCTGCCAGCGCCTCTGTATGGGACAGGTTCTTGTCCTGCCAGGGTGGAATTTCCGCAGCTGTAACGGCTGAAAGATTTGGCTCGCCTTGCTCATAAAGCGTAAAGCATTCCAAAATATCCTCAAAATCGGCTTGGGCTTGTTTTTCCGTGTCAGCTGACGTATGCAGAGAGAACGTAAACCAGATACCGTGCATCTGCGCTTCCGCCAACAGGCTGATACTGCCGGACGGGTCCACCCATCTTCCCAGACGATACTCCATACCATTGCAAGTGGAGGAAACCGCATCCTCCGGCAGCAGGAAGCAGGGGGAAATCCCATCTGTGGACAGGGTAACCGTAACGGTTGTGTCTGGTTGGGAAGTGGTGACCCATAAAAACACTTCCAACAGGTTGCCCTCGCCATTGAATCCGGCTTCACCGGAGAATTCCATCCATTCCAGCCACATACCAGGCTGCACAGCATCCAGCTCCGTTTTGTCCAGCGTCTCCCGGAAATAGCCGGGGATATATCGCCGTGCTCCATCCGCCATATAGTCAGTATCCATTTCATTGTAGTAGAAGTCCCATTGGGGTGCCGGTCCCTCCGCGTCTTCATTCTGTGTATCTTCCGCATCCTGTGTCGTAACGGGCGGTAGCCCGCCTTCTGTACCGTTGGGCGGCGCAGACTGGCCGGGTGTTGGAACTTGTCCCAGCCAGAAGCCACCGACAACGGCCAGCAGGGCAATACAAGCTGCAACAGCGGCCCAGCGGTGATTAGGGCAGACCAGTGGTCGATGGGGGATTGCGGCGGCGGCCTCCACATACACGCTGTCCACCAGGGATAGCTTATCCAGTAATTCGCTGCCTCTCATAGTTCATAGCCCTCCTTTTGCAAATACTGCCGCAGTTGTCGGCGGCAGCGAAACAGTGTGGTCTTGACCTTACTTTCGGTACAGTGCAGCGCAGCGGCAATGGATGCAATATCATCCAAATACCAGTAGCGCCGCAGAAACATATAGCGTTTTTCCTCGTTCAAAGTAGCCAGATAGCCGTTGATACTTTGCCGCAGCACTGTATCTTCCAGACGGCAGGCAGCATCATCGGGGGCGGGAATACACTGTTCCAGCTCGGTGCTGAGGGTGCAGATTTCCGCACTGCGCTTGAGACGGCTGCGGTGGCGGCAGCAGCTTAATGCCAGATGACGGGTAATTCTGGCCAGATAGGCATAGAAATAGTCTCTCGGTTCATGGGGCGGTATGGAACGCCACGCCTCCCAGTAGGTGTCGTTTTCACACTCCTGTGCCGCACCGGGGTCTTTTACCATGCCCAATGCCAATCCCCGCAGACGAGCGCCGTATTTCTCACCGGTGTAATGGATGGCCGATTCATCCCGGTGCAGGTACAGCTCCACAATCTGTTCATCTTCCATGGCGTGTTCCTCCTTTCACTCTACCTCTTCACCCAAATAAGCGCCATAAAGACAGGCGGCGTTACAGTATTGGTGGCAAGAATTTCTGCTTGATAATATCGAACAAATGTTCTATTATAGAGATGGTATTTGGAAGATCTGCGGAAGGGAGGGCCACACTGTGCGCAGCTATCTTGCCATCGATTTGAAATCCTTTTATGCTTCTGTGGAATGCCGAGAGCGAGGCTTGGACCCCATGACTACCAATCTGGTGGTGGCCGATGGTTCTCGCACAGAAAAAACCATCTGTCTGGCTGTCAGCCCGTCTCTGAAATCGTACGGCATCTCCGGCCGGGCCCGGCTGTTTGAGGTAGTCCAGAAGGTTGCGGAGGTCAACGCACGCCGCCAATGGCTGGCTCCTGGGCGGAAGCTGTGCGGCGCGTCCAGTGATGACCGACAATTGAAAGCCAATCCATCTTTGGCGCTGGAGTACATTGTGGCCCCGCCCCGGATGGCACACTATCTGGAATACAGTACTCGTATCTATCAGGTCTATCTCAAGTATATAGCCCCAGAGGATATCCATGTTTATTCCATTGACGAAGTATTCATAGATGTGACCCATTATCTGGGGCTTTACGGCCTGACGCCCCGGCAACTGGCACAGAAGATGTTAAAAGATGTTTTAGAGACCACGGGCATTACAGCCACCGCCGGCATTGGTACCAACTTGTACCTAGCTAAAATTGCCATGGATATCGTGGCCAAACGGATGCCCGCTGACCAGTACGGTGTCCGCATTGCAGAGTTGGACGAACTAGGCTACCGCCGGACGCTGTGGACCCATCGGCCTTTGACGGACTTCTGGCGTATTGGCCGCGGTTATGCCAGAAAGTTGGAGCGGCATCGGTTGTTTACCATGGGCGACATCGCCCGCTGTTCGCTGGGTGGACCCACAGATTTTTATAATGAGGAGCTGCTATACCGGCTTTTCGGCATTCAGGCAGAGCTGCTGATTGATCATGCTTGGGGCTGTGAGCCCTGCACCCTGGCGGATATTCGCTCTTATCAGCCGGAGAACCGCAGCACCGTTTCCGGTCAAGTGCTGACCTGCCCCTATCCAAGCGATAAAGCGGCGTTGGTGGTTCGGGAAATGATCGACACGTTAAGCTTGGAGCTGGTGGAAAAGGGTCTGGTAACTGATCAGCTGGTGCTGACAGTGGGATATGATATCGAAAATCTTAAAGACCCGGAGCGGCGACGGCGTTATGCCGGACCGGTTACCACCGATGGTTACGGTCGCCAAGTCCCCAAGCGGGCCAATGGCTCGGTCAATCTCAACGGTTATACTTCTTCCACCAGAGAGATGGTTGGGGCCATCATGGAGCTGTACAGCCGCATTGTGGACCCGTCTTTACTGGTCCGGCGTATGAGCGTCACCGCCAATCATCTGTTGGCGGAACAAGATGTAATCCGGCAGACGAGAGATGTGCAGCTGGATTTGTTTTCCGACCGGCAGGCAGAGATGACGCGACAGATGGAACGAGAACGGGAGCACCGAATGCAGCAGGCGTTGGTCTCTATCCGAAAACGGTACGGTAAAAATGCGGTTCTTAAGGGTATCAGCTATAAAGAAGGTGCCACCGCACGAGAGCAGAACGGGCAAATCGGCGGACACCGGGCATAAAAAAGGGGGGCGCAGTATGGAACACAATCGCCGATATGACGATATTCTCTACCAGTCCCGGCCGGTATCTGCCCGTCACTCGCCCATGTCTCTACAGGACAGGGCAGCACAGTTTTCACCATTTGCCGCCCTGTCCGGCCATGAAGATCAAATCGATGAGACAGCACGGTTGACAGATGCCCGCGTGGAACTTACTGAGGAAGTCCGGGCTGAGTTGGACCAGACCCAACAATGGCTGCTGGACCATCTGGACCAGCAGCCGGTGGTGTCAGTGACATATTTTGTGCCCGACAGCCGCAAGAGCGGCGGTGCCTACCAAACTGTGACTGGTGTAGTCAAAGGCATAGACCCCTGGGATCGTTGGCTGCTGCTGGCCGATGGCAGGCGTATCGCTATGGACGAGGTGTTGCTCCTGAAACTCTGTGATGCCGCAGAGGGAGCAGAATGAATCGCACCACACATCTGTTTTTCGTTTTTTCGCAACATCATCATACCGTATCTATCCTTGAAAAGGAAGCAATATCTGCTATAATAGAACGGAATAACAAAAGAAATGGAGCAGCACCCATGGAACAACCCAATGTGACCGTCATTCCCAGCCATCGCAAAACCATCTCCCTTACCATAGAGTGGGACTTGCGGGTGGTGATGCGGGTGCCATTGGGGACAACACGGGCAGAGGTTCGGAATATCTTGGAAGAAAAGCAGGCGTGGCTTCAATATCATTTGGAACTGGCGCGGCAACGGCAGAAGGACGCAGAGCCGCCTTTAACGGAAGCGGAGTTGCGAGCGCTGACAGAACAGGCAAAATTGGTATTACCGGAACGGGCAGCGTATTTCGCACCGCTGGTTGGCGTTACCTATGGACGCATCACCATCCGCCATCAAGTGTCCCGGTGGGGCAGTTGTTCAACCAAGGGCAATCTGAATTTCAACTGTCTTTTGATGCTTTGCCCACCAGAAGCGGCGGATTATATCGTGGTCCATGAATTGTGCCACCGGCTGGAGATGAATCACTCTGCCGAATTTTGGGCCCATGTAGCACGGGTCATGCCGGAGTATGGAGTCCATCGCCGGTGGCTCCGGGAACATGGTGCACAGCTGATTGGGAGGTTACGATAACATGGTGGAAGTGGTGGCGGCGCTGATTTGGAATGGTGACCGGTTTTTAATTTGTCAACGCCCGGCCCACAAAGCTCGGGGACTCCTGTGGGAGTTTGCTGGCGGCAAAGTGGAGCCGTGGGAGACAAAGGAGCAGGCATTGATTCGAGAGTGTCGGGAGGAATTGAACGTCGAACTGGACGTTGGCACACCCTTTATGGAAGTGCAGCACCAGTATCCGGACCTGACAGTACACCTGACGCTGTTTTTGGCAGCAATCCGGCAGGGTACACCCCAAATGCTGGAGCATAACGATATTCGCTGGATTACCGTATCTGAAATTCCACAGTACGAATTCT
>DVJJ01000087.1 GCA_018716875.1 Candidatus Avoscillospira avistercoris | reverse complement strand
GGCTGACTTTAACCACTGGAGGCAGGAACCGGGTACGAAAGGATGGGAGTATTTACCATGATATTCGTGCCAGGTATCAGTGCCACTACAATGTGCGCCATCCGGGAGAATGTGATGGACAATCGGGCTATGGGGTAAAAAAGCTGGATGGAATCGTGGACCGGATCGTGCGCTATCAGCTTTCCAAAATCAGCACGGCATCCGGGGAAGATATTGTAGCCAAGCAGAATCAAAAGGCCATCGATCTTGCCAAAGCAAAGCATCATATGGCAACCATGCAGTTAGCAGACAAGAAAAAAGAACTGGTTGATTACCAGAACGAAGGTATTAAGGTAATCCGTGGGCAAAGCAAATTTGACATGGATTTTCTTAATGAACTTGTGAACAAAGTCAAAACCGAAATCCAAGAGTTAGAAGCCACTGTGAAAGCAGCAAGGGAGGAACTGGACGCACATATTGCCAATGCCGATGTAGAGCGGAAGGAATATGAAAAGATAAAGACCTGGGCTGATCTCTATGATGGCTGTACCTTTGCTGCAAAGAAGATGATTATTTCTCAATTCATCAAATCTGTCTATGTCTATCGAGATTACACACTGGAAATCGAGTTTAATGTTTCCTTTGAGGAGTTCCAAACCATGGAAACAGAATGCCGGGATCAAGGCGCAAATGAGCAACCTTTGGTCTATATTACGGCATAAAAAAACAGGCTTGCATAAGCAAGCCTGTTTGTGGTGGACCCAAAGGGACTTGAACCCTCGACCTCTCGGATGCGAACCGAACGCTCTCCCAACTGAGCTATGGGCCCATATATCTGTCACGGTTGACTGCCAAGCGGGTCACCGGACCAAACATATGACGGTATGAAGTTTTTTCAAAAGGGATGCGAACCGCATGGGGGCCGCGTGAGTTACCGGCCCCCATGCGGGGGCATATAACTGGCCCGTGCGCGCTCCCAACTGCGCTACAGGCCCATAGACCGTGGCCGGGCCTGCCGCAGCGATTCCTAGTCGGCGGCGAAGCCTTGGCCCCGATGCAGAAGACATGTGGTAAGCGGCATGTTTCCTGCCGCATTATTATAGCGTATCCACAGCCAAATTGCAACACTGGATTGTGGATTTTTATAACCTTATTGACATTGGGGGCAGGGGTCGTATCCATTGCTTTGGGCCAGCTTGCGGCTGTAGGCCCAAAAGCTGTCCCGTTTGAACTGGCTGCAATCATAGGTATGGTACAGTCCGCTTCCGTCGTTATTGACGAATACAACGTAGCTGTCCATGAAATTGGCCTTTTCACTGGCTACGGCATAGGACGTCTGGAGACTGGTCAGCTGTTCCTGCAACAACTGGGCTGCTTCCTCCAGCGCGTTTTTTTCCCCCGTCAGCTTGTCCAATTGTTGCTTCTGAGAGGTCAAATCATACTGAGATTGGGAGACGTTGCTTTGGGATTCATTGAGCTGCCGTTCCAGCTTGCTGATCTCATCCTCCAGGATGGCAATGGAATCGTTGGCCGTCTCCAGCTGAGCGCTGAGAGCTTCTTTGCTCTGTTCCAGCGCGGCAAATTCATTTTCCCGCTGCTCTAATTGCTGCTGCCGCGCCTCAAGCCGGTTTTGCTCTACCGTCAGACGGCCATGGGACAGGACAATATAACCGATGGCGCCGGCCAGCAGCAGGCACACCAATACCAGGGCCACGGTGGGGCCCTTTTTGGAAGAACGCCGTTCGGCGCTGCGGGCGCCGGTGTTTTTCCGGGCGTCCGACGGACGGGACTGGGCGGCAGGGGCCGGACGGCGAACCGGCTCCCGCTGCTCCGGCGCCTGACTACAGACGGCACAGAACAGCTCGCCTTCGGGAATCTCACGGCCGCACTTGATACAATTCATCGGCAACACCTCTGTAGAAACGGGTCGAATTTACTAGAAATTATATCGCATCTGACGGCGATTGTAAACGCTGTACCGTTAGATTTCCGCAAAAAACGGAAATTATTCCCGAAATTGTGAATGTTCCAAGAAGAAACCATGAACTTTTTTAGAATCCGGGAACCTGGGAACCGCGATCTCGTCCAAGGAGACAGGAAGCGCAACAAGGCGTTTCCGCACTTCTGGCCCCCTGACCCCGGGCCAACGATTCAAAAGGAGATTATAACAATGAAAAACAAACGTTTCTTGATGCTGGCCGCCGTGTCCGTTCTGTCTGTTGCTCTGCTGGCAGGCTGCTCCGATAAGAAGGAGGAGGACACCACCGAAACCACCACGCCCTCCACCAGCGAGACCGGCGAGACCAACACCGATACCAGCAGCACCACCGAGGAGACGGCTCCGGAGAACCAGAAAACCGACGAGACCACGGCTGGTGACGAGACCACCACGCCCACCGAGGACACCGACGCCGGTGATGCGACCACCAATGGCGACAGCACTACCGGCGACGAGGCTACCGACAGCGACACCACCACCGATGGTGACACCGCTGCCAACGGCGAGGAGACCGACTCCGCCGTTGCTGCCGAGGAGCCTGAGACTGCCGAGACGACCAACGCCGGCTGATTCCATATCCAACCATAAAAAAAGAGTCCCTCCGCGGAGGGGCTCTTTTTTCAGCATATGGGTGTGTGGATTGGCTGGCGTCCGTGACAACAGCCACAGCGGTGGTATCCATATTAGATAGACATGCGTCCATCGACTGCCAGGAATTGACAGCATTGAAACGGATGGATGACGAAGTGCAGAAATGAGAATGGGCAGTCCATGGAATTTCCCATAGAGGTGTAGAATGGAAGAAACAGTGGAAAACTGATAGAATCTGCGATATGATGAGGAAAAACTGCAATGGAGGAGCGGCCATGATTGAAATTCTGTGGCAAAGCGACGACGCGGTGGTGTGCGTCAAACCGGCGGGCATCACGTCCCAGGAGGGGGGCTTGGTGGACCTGCTGCGGCAGCAGTTGGGCGGTGAGATCTATCCGGTCCACCGTCTGGACAAGCCCGCCGCCGGGGTCATGCTCTTTGCCCGAACGGCCAAAAGCGCGGCCTTTTATGGAAAAGCCATCCAGGAAAACCGGGTCCATAAGGAGTATCTGGCCCTGCTGACCGGTGTGCCGGAGGCGGCGGAGGGACGGCTGGAGGATTTGCTGTACCATGATCCCCGGCGCAATAAAACATATGTGGTGGACCGGAAGCGCCGGGGCGTCCGGGAGGCGGCGCTGGAATATCGGGTGATGGCGGAACGGGAGGGCCGTGCCTTGGTGCGGGTCCGGCTGCTGACGGGCCGGACCCATCAAATCCGGGCCCAGTTTGCGGCCAGGGGTTTGCCCCTGGCCGGTGACGGCCCCTACGGCGGCGGCAAGGGACCGCTGGGGCTCTGGTCCGTATGCTTGACCTTTCCCCTGCCCGACGGCACGGAAAAAACCGTCGAGCGGATGCCCGACGGTTTGCCCTTCGCGGAGTTTCTGCCTGTGACTACTATTTTTCCGGGTTGAATTTCAGCAGCATGTAGGGCTCAATGTTCAGCACCGTGGCGATGTTGAACAGCAGCTCCAGGGAGATGCCCCGGTTCATATTGGGCGCCTCCACGGCCCCCATGTGCTGCCGGCTGATGCCCACCCGTTCGGCCAGCTGGTCCTGGGAAAGACCCCGCCGCTTGCGGTAGTAGGCAATGGCAAAGCCCAGCTCTGTAAACCGCTCCCGGTTATCAAAATGGATGCCGGCCATGGCCGCCGCCTCACTTTCTCCAAATAGTGGATACCTCTATTGTAGACGGTTTCCGGTGCGATGAAAAGCAGTTATAAGACGATTTTTGACGTGTTACAGACGATAAGCTCTCTGCTAAAGCGTAAAGGGAAAAACTGCCGGGAAATTGACGGACATGCCTTGACAAAGGAAAAAATTTCGGATATAATAGTACAGCTTGTGAAACACAGGCATCCTTGCCGGCGCGGCGCGTCGGCCATTAGACCATAAGGAGGTGCAATAACATGGCAAAGATTACTGGCAAGTATGAGGTTCTCTATATCATCGACCCCGCTGTGGGCGAAGAGGGCATTCAGGCTCTTGTGGAAAAGTTCAAGGGCATTGTCGAGGACCATGGCACGCTGAGCAGCATCGACGAGTGGGGCAAGCGGAAGCTGGCCTACCCCATCAACGACCTGACCGAGGGTTACTACGTCCTGATGACCTGCGAGGCCAAGCCCGAGTTCCCCGCCGAGCTGGACCGCGTGTTCAAGATCACCGAAGGCGTTATGCGTTCCCTGATCACCGCTCTGGAGGCCTAATTGGCTTCCATTAAGGAGGGCTTTCTATGCTGAATCATATCGTTCTCATGGGCCGGTTGACCCGTGACCCCGAATTGCGCCGTACCGGCTCTGGTGTGGCGGTGGCTTCGTTCTCGTTGGCGGTAGACCGCGATTTCGGCGGCCGTGACGGCGGCGAGAAGGAGACGGATTTCATCGACATTGTCGCCTGGAGAGGCACGGCGGAGTTTGTCTCCAAATACTTCTCCAAGGGCCGCATGGCGGTGGTGTCCGGACGGCTGCAAATCCGTAACTGGACCGACAAGGAGGGCGGCAAGCGCCGCAGCGCGGAAGTCGTTGCCGACAACGTCTATTTTGGCGACTCCAAGCGGGACAATGACAACGGATTTGCTCAGAGCTACGGCGGCGGGCAGAACTATGGCGGTAGCCAGACGTTTGCAGGCGGCCAGCAGGGCTACGGTGCGCCCCAGTACGGCGGCGCTCCCGGCTATGGCAACCAGCCCAATTACGGCGGCGGCTACGGTGATCCCGGCTTCGGCGGTCAGCAGTCCTTTGGCGGCGAACCCCAGTACGGCGGCCAGCCCAATTACGGTGCTCCGGCTGCACAGCCGGCCCCAGCGGCGGCGCCTGGCGATTTCGCCATTATGGAGGACGATGACAGCGAACTGCCCTTCTGATTCCTTTTCTACAAGACTTTGAAGTAAGGAGGTTTCCTCATGGCTAACGATAGAATGCGTCCCCGTAAGCGCAGAAAGGTCTGCAGCTTCTGTGTGGACAAGGTCACGCAGATCGATTACAAGGATACGGCCAAGCTGCGCCGCTTCCTGTCCGAGCGCGGCAAGATTCTGCCCCGCCGTACCACCGGCACCTGCGCTGCTCACCAGCGTCAGTTGACCACTGCCATCAAGCGCGCACGGCACATTGCCCTGCTGCCCTACGTGGCTGAATAAGGTATTGAGGACGAACCGCGAAACGGTTCGTCCTTTTTTCTTCCCGGTTGACAAGGGAAAATTTTTGTAAAACGACACAATTTCCGTTGATGATACCCGATAGCTGTGGTATACTGTAGGCGGAAAAATCCGTGTTTATCTATCACATCCAAAAGGAGATTTAAAATTATGAGACTGACCAATGTCAAAGATGTGCAGAAGTTCACCCAGGTTGTTAATGAGTGCGAGCATGATGTGTACCTGAAGTCCCAGGAGGGCGACGTGTTCAACCTGAAGTCCTCCATGTCCCAGTATATCGCCATCGGCCGCCTGATCGAGGAGTCCGGCGATACCCTGGAGCTGTTCGCTGACAGCAAGGAAGACGAGGCCCGTCTGATCCGCTTCCTGTGCGAGCTGGACGAGAGCCAGAACGGCTAATTCTTTTGATAAAAAACCGTTGCAGAATGAACGTTCTGCAACGGTTTTTTGCGTTCTTTACCTTATCTTAGCCGGTTATTTCCCTGTCTGGTCTTTAGTATGCCAGCTGTTTCCACAAGCAGTAGACCACATCGGACCGGGGACAGCTGTTTTTGGCTCCAAAGTTTAGACCGTTGGTAAGACCGTGCTCTTTCGCCCAGGCAACAGCCGCCGCAGACCAGTCGTCACCGGTGGCTGTATCACCGGCGGCACGGCACAGCATGGCTAACATCTGGTCATAGGTCAGCGTGCTGTCTACACTGAATCGGTTATTGCCAACGCCGCCGGTGATGCCCTGCTCTGTGGCCCACAGGACAGCATCATAATAGTAAGCGCCGGTATCTGTCACATCCGTAAAGGGAGAGGTTGCGGCGGCAGGCTGCGGCGACCCGGCAGCGCGCCACAGAAACGTTACCGCCTGAGCGCGAGTGACGGTAGAACCAGGGGAAAATGTGGTGGCGGAGGTGCCGCCAGTGACGCCGGTCTCCTTGGCCCACACGACTGCATCGGCATAGTAGTCGGACTCATGCACATCTGAGAAGCCCGCTACAGTGGGGGAGGGGCGGGTGGGAACAGCCACACCGGTGAAAAATTTTGTAGGAGTAGCAGGCCTTGCGCCCATGGATGCCCCCCAGACGCCTGCCTCGCCAGGCAGCTCATAGCCCCATAGCCAGAGAGAGCCGTCAGACTGTAGGGCGGCACTCTGGAGATTGGTGCTGACGTCCACCACATTGTCCATCAACTGGACGGGTGTGTAGGTATAACCCATAGGTCCCACTACACCAAAGCTGCTTTCACCCCAGGACAGAAGCGTGCCGTCGGTCTTGACCACCAGATTGGCGTTACTGCTGGATATGGCGGCTACATCGTCCATCACCTTCAACGGTTCATCTGATTGGGTGTAGAGTTTACCGTTTCCCAGCTTGGCCTCGCCCCACATCCACAAGGATTGGTCCTCCTTGATGACGGCGACTTGGGTGCCGCAGCTGACAGCAGTCACACCGCCCATTACTTTCACTGGCAGGGTTTGGAGAGGCTGAATGCCCATAGGTCCCAAGTTAATGGAGGCGTTTCCTTGGTATCCGTTGAGCAGCTGATTATCGTCATTGCGCCCCCACATCCAAAGTGACCCATCGCTCTTGATAGCAGCAGAGCTGCCAAAATTGCTGCTAAAGGCCACTACATCATCCAGAATTTTTGTAGGAAACAGGACGGGGTCTGTGGTGCCATTTCCGACAATGCCAGAGCTGTTCTCATATCCCCAGGCCCACAGGGAACCATCGGTCTTGATGACGGCAATGATGGAGCCGCAGTGGACGGCGGCTGCGTTGTCCATCACCTTCACCGGTGTGGGGACCTGAGTCGGACGACTCCCGTCACCCAGAACAACATGGTTGCCCCACAGCCACAGGGAGCCATCGGTTTTGATGGCAGCATTGCAGTTAACGCTGGTACTGACAGAAACCACATCGTCCATGAATTTGACAAAAATGCCCTCCTGCTCACGCCCCTGAGCGTCCAAATCTTGGTCCCAGACCCACAGAGAGCCGTCAGAGCGGACGACGGCGACGATACCGCCCACGCTGATGGTGGTGGGCGTCTCCACTGATACGGTGTCGCTCGCCGCAGCAGGTAGAACCAGCCCCAGGCATAACAACAAGGCCATCGCAAGAGATAGTAGTTTTTTCATTGTGTCCCCTCCTAATTAAAATATAGCTTGCAGCGAAATTGTGTTGCTGTACGACAATTTTAGCACAAAAATTTCACAAGTACAAGAATATTTTGTGAGGTAATACCTAACATACTTCCGTTGGATATTCCATTACTATTTTGTTAGGTGATAGCTCACATGAAAAGACAAGTACAACCGCTCGTTTTTGATGGCAACATCTATAATACGATTCGCCGTAATATTAAACGATATCGGCAGGAAAAAGGGCTGACTGCGGCAGAATTGGCGGAAATGATAGGCCGTTCCCACGATTTTATGAGACAAATCGAAAGTGAAAAAGTGGGATACAATTTCTCACTGGACACGTTTTATCGTATTTCCGTAGCATTAGATGTCAGCATGGACGAACTGGCAGAGCAAACAAAGAAAAGGGAAAAATAACCGGCTGACAAATTTGTCAGCCGGTTTTGTTGTAATTCAGTCCACCTTGGGCAGCTGAGCCAGACTGGCAGCCAACTCTTCGTCGGTGGGGATGCGGTCGGTCATTTCGCCGTCGTTGAACCGCTGATAGGCCACCATATCAAAGTAGCCGGTACCGGTGAGACCAAAGACAATGGTCTTTTCCTCGCCGGTTTCACGGCACTGAATGGCCTCGTCCATGGCAACGCGGATGGCGTGGCTGGATTCGGGAGCGGGCAGAATGCCTTCCACCTTGGCGAAATAGGTGGCGGCTTCAAAGACTTTGGTCTGCTCCACGGAGACAGCCTCCAGGAAGCCATCATGGTACAGCTGGCTTACGGTGGAGCTCATGCCATGGTAGCGAAGACCACCGGCGTGGCTGGCCGAGGGAATGAAGTTGCTGCCCAGGGTGTACATCTTGGCCAGAGGCGTCACCATGCCGGTGTCGCAGAAGTCATAGGCGTACTTGCCGCGGGTCAGACTGGGACAGGAGGCGGGCTCCACGGCAATGATACGGTATTGCTTCTCACCCCGGAGGATTTCACCGACAAAGGGGGAGATCAGGCCGCCAAGGTTGGAACCGCCGCCGGCACAGCCAATGATGACATCGGGCGTAATGTTGTACTTATCCAGAGCTGCCTTGGTCTCCAGGCCAATGATACTTTGATGGAGCAGCACTTGGTTCAAAACAGAACCCAGGACGTAGCGGTAACCCTCCTGGTTGGCGGCGGCTTCCACGGCCTCGGAGATGGCGCAGCCCAGGGAACCGCTGGTGCCGGGATGCTCGGCCAGAATCTTACGGCCCACCTCGGTGGTGTTGGAGGGGGAAGGCGTCACCTGTGCGCCGTAGGTCCGCATGACCTCCCGGCGAAAGGGCTTCTGCTCATAGGAGCACTTGACCATGTACACCTGGCAGTCCAGACCCAGGTAAGCACAGGCCATGCTCAAAGCGGTGCCCCACTGACCGGCGCCGGTCTCGGTGGTTACGCCCTTGAGGCCCTGCTTTTTGGCATAATAGGCCTGGGCAATGGCGGAGTTCAGCTTGTGGCTGCCGGAGGTGTTGTTGCCCTCGAATTTATAATAGATTTTGGCCGGTGTCTGGAGCTTTTCCTCCAGGCAGTAGGCCCGGACCAAGGGAGACGGACGGTACATCTTATAGAAATCCCGGATCTCCTGGGGAATGTCGATATAGGGGGTGACGTCGTCCAATTCCTGTTGTACCAGCTCCTTGCAGAACACAGGCTCCAGGTCGGCGGCGGTCATGGGCTGATGGGTGCCCGGATGCAGCAGCGGGGCGGGCTTGTTCTTCATATCGGCCCGCACGTTATACCAGGCCTTGGGCATCTCGTGCTCTTCCAGGTAGATTTTATAGGGGATGGTGTGGATGTCGGACATGGTAGTTGGCTCCTTTCTGTGGGGGAAGGGGAAAAGGTATAAAAAAACGCCCCTGTCCCCAATGAATAAACGTTCATTGCTGGGACAAGAGACGAACCTCTTGCGGTGCCACCCGGCTTGGCGCAGTGCGCCCACTCTGTGCGTACTAACATACGCTGCTGTTGGTAACGGAGTGCCTCTCCGGCTTGCCTACTGCCAAAGGGTTCGGCTTGCCCTCAAAAGCCCATTCCCATCAGTCGCCCTCACCGCCTCACACCACCCGGCGGCTCTCTGAAGAGTTGAAACTGCGGTACTTACGCTTTCTCAACGGTTTGTCTGATTGTAATTTACCACAGCAATGCGACGATGTCAATAGAAAATTTTCTTTTTCCCCCATGGGACAAATTCTCCCATGTTCTTGCAATTTTCCGCCGGTTCGTCTATAGTGAAAAAAAAGGACCGGCGGATATTTCCAGGGAAGCGATAAAATGCCGCCGGGTGCAGATACTATGGTCATTGCCGCGGTAAAGCGGCGCAAGGAGGGGTATTATATGTCCGAAACCTATCCGCAGGAATTGGCGGAGGTATTGAATCTGATGCAGCAGCCGGTGCTGCTGGCGGTGGGCGGGGAAATCGTCTTCCGCAACGACGCGGCTATGACCGTCAGCCGTCCCGAAGCCGTGTCTCTGTCGGACTATTTGCCGCCCCTGGCGTTGGAGCAGTACCGTACCGCGGAACCCGGTACCCTGGAGCTGACGGTGGAGCTGCTGGACGGGGCCCACAGCGCCGTGGTTCGCAAGGGCGGGGCCTATGATACCATCGCCGTCCGACCCAAGGCCCAGTCTGATGCCCTGCGGTTCGACGCCATGACCTCGGTGGCCCGAGCCGTGCGCCGGGATTTGACAGCACTCTTTGATTCTGCCGCCGGACTGTTTCCACTACTGGAAGAACTGGAGGACCCAGATATCCAGGACAAGACCGCCCGCTTCAACCAAGGCCTATACCGGCTGCTGCGGCTGTCGGGCAACCTGTCCGACGCCGGGGCGTATCTCAGCGGCCAGGGACGGGGCTGCTTCGTCCGGCAGGATTTGGCGGAGCTGCTGCAATCGCTCCACCGGTCGGCGTCGCCTCTGGTGCGGTCGGCGGGACTGACGCTGGAATTGCAGCTGCCGGACGGACCGGTTATGGCGGCGGTGGACGGGAAGAAGCTCCAACGGGCAGTCCACAACCTTCTGTCCAACGCCATGCGGTTTACACCTGCTGAGGGCATCATCACCCTGTCTCTGGTGGACTACGGCCATGCGGCCCATATTACAGTCCGGGACAACGGTGAGGGTATGAGCCCGGCCCAGCTGTCCCGCATGTTTGACCACTATGAGGACCGGGAGCCGGGTTTCGGTGACGACCGCTGGGGCGTGGGATTGGGCCTGCCTCTGGTGCGGATGATTGCCAATCTCCACGGCGGTACGGTGGTGGTCAACTCCGAACAGGGCCAGGGTACCACAGTGACCATGTCCATCTCCCGGCGGTTGCAGCCCAGCGACGGCGACCAGGTCCGCAGCCCCATACAACAGATGGAGGACCACGGCGGCTACGACGTTCATGTGCTGGAACTGTCCGACGCCCTGCCCCGCAGTATCTTCGACAGCCGGGGCATGTGATTGTCCCATAAAAAAGTGCGTGCTGTTTTGTACAGTACGCACTTTTTTCACAGTAAAATAAGGAGTTCAGAGACCGGCGGCATCCATCAGCTGAATGGAAACTGCGTAATATTTGCCGTTTCGGTAAACGGTCAATTCCACCGTCTGACCGGCTGCATACTGGTTCTTTACCATTTCCAGGTCTTCGCTGTTGGAAATGGCGATGCCCTCGATGGCAGTGATGGTGTCACCCTGCTGCAATCCCTTGGCATAGGCGTCGCTGCTGGGGTCCACCTTGTCCACATACACACCTTCGGGAATGCCGTAGTAGACGCGGACGGCGGCGGGCAGGTCCCGGGTGTTGATGCCGATGGCGGGACGGCCGGAGATATAGCCCTGCTCAATCAGTTCGTCAATGATGGGTTTGGCTGTGGCGATGGGAATGGCAAATCCCAGGCCCTCCACAGAGGCGGAGGTGTAATAGGAACTCATTTTCATGGTGTTGATGCCGATGACCTGCCCATAGGCGTTGATCAGCGGGCCGCCGGAGTTGCCGTTGTTCAGGGCGGCATTGGTTTGCAGCAGTGTCATGGTACGGCCGTTGACGGTCAAATCCCGGTTGATGGCGGAAATGATACCGTCGGTCATGGTGCCCCGCAGCTCTGTGCCCAGGGGGTCACCAATGGCCACCACCATGTCGCCCACCTCCATGCTGTTGGAGTCGCCAAACTCTGCCGGTGTCAAGCCCTGGGCATCAATTTTCAAAACCGCCAGATCGGAAGTGGCATCACTGCCCACCAGGCTGGCGGCGTAGGTCTCATCCATGGAGGTCAGAACCTCAATGGCAACAGCACCATCAACAACGTGGTCGTTGGTGATGATATAGCCATCCTCGGACATGATGATACCGGTGCCGGTGGTGGAGCCGCTGCGCTGGGTGGAAATAATGGAGACAACGCTGGGGATGCACTTACGGTAAATGGCTTGCAGGCTCAACCCCTGGCCGCCGTCGGCGGACGTTTCCGGCAGGGGGCCGGGCGTCTCCGTGACCATCAGCTGTGCGCCGCTGCCGGTGGGGTCCCCGCTGGGCTGTAATATCGCCAAATCGTCTCCGGCTGTCTCTGCGGCTTGGGTTTCCTCGTCGCTGCTGCTGGAAGGACTTTGGATGGACAGGGTCACACCGCTGCTGGTTTGGCGCAGGTTGACGGAAAAGCGGCTGAGGACGGCCACCACGCCGCCAATGACCACCACCAGCAGCAACAGCAGCCACCACCCGCCCCGGTTGCGGCGGCAGCGGCGGGGAGGACGGCCGCTGCCATGCCCATAGTAGTCTTCATAGGGATAGGGGTCTTCCGGGGTGGGGTCCGATTGGTCTCCATAAGGGTACAACATGGACATAAGCGGCCCTCCTTTCACAGTAAAAAGTTGTGAGTATAGTATATCCATCCCGATGGGGAAAGTGTTTAAGATTCTGTTAATTTGCCCGACGGATTACTTCCGAATGGGCAGCGTAAAGGAAAATTCCGTCCGTCCATCCTTGCTGGTGGCAAAGATATCCTCACCGTGGCCCTCAATAATGGTCTTGACGATATACAGACCCAGGCCGTAGCCGTCCCGGTCCACGGAGCGGCTCTTGTCCATCTTGTGGAACCGGTCGAAGACCAGGGGCAGCTCTTCCGGCGGGATGGTGGGGCCGGTGTTGCCCACGGTGACCCGTGCCCGCTGCCCCTCGGCGGCGACACGCACCCACAGCTGGCCCTCCTGGGGACAGAACTTCACGGCGTTGTCAGTGAGGTTGTAGATGACTTGGGTGATGGCATCGCTGTCGGCCCAGACCATCAAGCCCTCGTCGGGCAAATCCGCTTCCACTTCAATGTGCTTGTCATTGATTTTCTGCTCAAAGGTGATAAGTACTTGACCTACGGATTCCACAATGTCAAAGCGGCGCTTGCGCTGCTCGGGAATGCCCTGGGACTGGAGCCGGGAGATATCCAGCATGGAGCGGACCAGCCGCGACAGCCGCCGCACCTCGTCGGAAACGGTCTGCATGTACTGGCGGTGGCGCTCCGGCGGAATGGTGCCGTCCAGCATGCCGTCCATAAAACCGGCAATGGTGGTCATGGGCGTTTTCAGCTCGTGGCTGACGTTGGCCACAAACTCCCGGCGGCGGATTTCCGATTGCTCCAGGGAGGCGGCCATGTTGTTGAACTCGGCGGCCAGCTCGTGCATCTCCACGGTGCCGCCCTCGTCGACCTTGGCACGGGCCCGGAGGTCGCCGTGGCCGAAGCGGTGAGCCGTTTCGGCCAAATCTTTCAGCTGTTGGGCTTCATATTTGGCCAGTATCGACGAGGCGGCCAGGGCCACCAGCAGCACCACACCGGCGGTAATCAGGAAAATCTGGAACATGGGGCCCATCAGCTGGGCCGCTTCCTCGGCGGGGGTGGAAACCACCACAAAGCCGATGCTCTCACCGGTGGAGCGGGATACCACCGGCGTGGCCACATAGTATCGGGTGCTGTCGTATAAGTTCTCCAGGTCGCCCTTGGCGTAGGTCTCGCCGCCCAGCAGGACGGCTGCCGTCAGACCGGGGTCCAGTTGGGTGCCCAGATGGGGACAGGCAATGTCTTCACAGGAGCAGAGAATCACCTGACCGTTTTCGTCGCAGATGACGGCGTCATTCTCTGCCACCAGGGAGGCAAAGCTGAGACTCATACGGAAATCCCAGTTGTCCTCCAGCTGGCCCGTGGTGTCATAGGCCGAGGCCAGCTCCGCCACGGCCTGGGCGTTGTTGCTCAGGGATTCCCGGGAGGCGCTGATGAGATAGTTGCTCAAAAGCGCCCGGAAGCCCGCCCCCAGAAAGAGAACGCACAGCAGCACCAGACCGGCAATCAGGCCGAAGAGCCGGCCAAAGGTTGTCTTCACGGCGTGTTGGCCTCGAATTTATAGCCGACGCCCCAGACGGTCTTGAGGCTCCACTGATCGGATACGCCTTCCAGTTTTTCACGCAGCCGCTTGATGTGGACGTCCACGGTGCGGCTGTCACCAAAGTAGTCGAAGCCCCACACCTCGTCCAACAGCTGATTGCGGGTGTAGACCCGGTTGGGGCTGGCGGCCAGATGGTACAGCAGCTCCATTTCCTTGGGGGGCGTGTCCACCTTCTTGCCGTCCACCACCAGTTCAAAGGAATCCAAATCAATGATCAGCTTGTCATAGACCAGCCGCTTGCGGGGGGACTCCTCCGGCAGAGCGCCCCGGCGCAGCACCGCTTCAATGCGGGCCAGGACCTCTTTCATTTCAAAGGGTTTGGTAATATAGTCATCGGCGCCCATTTTCAGGCCCGAAACCTTGTCCACAGTCTCACCTTTGGCCGTCAGCATAATGATAGGCACTTGGGAGGACTGACGGATGGTGCGGCAGACGCCCCAGCCGTCCAGACCCGGCAGCATGATATCCAGCAATACCAGGTCCGGCTCGCCGGTGCGGAACAGCTCCACGCCCTTGAGACCGTCGGCCGCCGTCAAAACGCAGTACCCCTCTTTTTCCAGGTAGAGATGCAGAAGTTCGGCGATGTTGGAGTCATCCTCTACCACCAGAACGGTTTTTGCCATGGAAAACCCCTCCTTGTAAATTCGTTTTTTTCATTATACCCGCCGGACCCCTTCGGCGGGTGAACAATTTGTAAAAGATGGGCCAAAGATGGCCGGATTCCCGACGGTTTTTCCAAAAATTCCGTGAAAAAATCCTTGTCACTCCCGAAAAATCGTGTTATATTATAAAATTGAGAGATTATTGAAAAAACGAAACAACCGAAGGGAGCGACCGTTTTATATGGCGCAGGAAAACATTCGCAACATTGCAATCATCGCCCACGTCGACCACGGCAAGACGACGCTGGTGGATCAGATGCTCAAGCAGGGCGGTGTCTACCGCGAGAACCAGGCCGTCGTGGACCGGGTGATGGACTCCGGCGATTTGGAGCGGGAGCGCGGCATCACGATCCTGGCCAAGAATACCGCCGTCCACTACAACGGCGTGAAAATCAATATTGTCGACACCCCGGGCCACGCCGACTTCTCCGGCGAGGTGGAGCGCATCCTCAAGATGGTGGACGGCGTTCTGCTGCTGGTGGACGCCGCCGAAGGCCCCATGCCCCAGACCCGCTTCGTGCTGCAAAAAGCCCTGGAGCTGGGCCACAAGGTCATTGTTGTGGTCAACAAGATTGACCGTCCCGACCAGCGTATTGACGAGGTCTGTGACGAGGTCCTGGAGCTGCTGCTGGACCTGGACGCCACCCAGGAGCAGTTCGATTCTCCCACCATTTTCTGCTCTGCCCGTCAGGGCATCAGCAGCTATGCCCCCCATGTGCCCGGCACAGATTTGAAGCCCCTGTTCGACACCATCATTGAGTATATCGATCCCCCCAAGGGCGACGAGAACGGCCCCTTGCAGGTGTTGGTCAGCTCCATCGATTACAATGAGTTTGTGGGCCGTATCGCCATTGGCCGCGTGGAGCGGGGCGTTATCCGCCAGAACCAGGAGATTGTGGTCTGCGACTACCACGACCCCGACGTAAAGCAGAAGGCCAAGGTGGTGGCTCTGTACGAGTACACGGGCCTGGGCCGCAGCCCCATCGAATCCGCCTCCGCCGGTGAGATTGTGGCGTTCTCCGGCATTTCTGATATCACCATTGGCCGTACCATCTGCGCCCCGGATACGGTGGAGCCCCTGCCCTTTGTCAAGATCAGCGAGCCCACCATTGAGATGACCTTCTCCGTCAACGATTCCCCCTTTGCCGGCCGCGAGGGCAAGTTCGTCACCTCGAGAAACCTCCGCGACCGTCTGGAAAAGGAACTGCTGAAGGACGTGTCTTTGCGGGTCACCGAGCAGAGCGCCGACGCGTTCAATGTGGCGGGCCGCGGTGAGATGCACCTGTCCATCCTGATTGAGACCATGCGCCGCGAGGGCTATGAGTTCCAGGTGTCCACGCCCCGCGTGCTGACCCAGGAAATCGACGGTAAAGTGTGTGAGCCCATCGAGCGGCTGGTGGCCGATGTGCCCGAGTTTGCCGTGGGCGCTGTCATTGACAAGATCAACCAGAGAAAGGGCGAACTGATGGCCATGAACCCCGTGGGCAGCCGGATGCGCCTGGAATTCCTGGTTCCCTCCCGCGGCCTCTTCGGCTACCGCAGCGAGTTCCTGACCGATACCCACGGCGAGGGCATTATGGCCTCCCGCCTGGAGACCTTCGCCCCCCTCAAGGGTGAAATTGACCGCCGCAAGACCGGCTCCCTGGTGTCCTTTGAGACCGGCGAGGCCGTCACTTACGGTCTGTACAACGCCCAGGAACGCGGCCAGCTGTTTATTGGCGCAGGTACTCCCGTCTATGCCGGTATGGTGGTGGGCATCTGCTCCCGCAATGAGGATATGTCCGTCAACGTCTGCAAGAAAAAGCAGCTGACCAACACCCGCGCCGCCGGTTCTGATGACGCCCTGCGCCTGACGCCGCCCAGAATCATGAGCCTGGAACAGTGCTTGGAATATCTGGCCGACGATGAGTTGTTGGAGGTCACGCCCCAGACCTTGCGTATCCGCAAGCGTATTCTGGACCATTCTGACCGCATGAAGGCCCTCAAGGGCAAGGGTTAATCCCCCCAATAGCAAACAAGAAGCCATCCCAAACACGGGATGGCTTCTTTGGTTTATCGGGATGCTTACAGCAGTCCGGCGGCCTGCAAATAGTCAATGGCGCCGTTGGCGATGCCGCGGGCCAGGGCCTTTTGGTAGGTGGCGTCGGCCAGCATTTGACACTCGTCGGTGTTGCTCATGTAGCCGGTTTCCACCAGAATGGCGGGCATATCCGTTTCCCGCAGCACATAGTAATTGGCAGTACGAACGCCCCGGTCTCCGGGGGACGCCGATTCCAAAATGGCGTCGTGGACATAGTTGGCCAGAACTTCCGCCTGTCCGCCCAGCTTGTAACAGTATGTTTCCAGACCGTTGATATCCGGTTTCTGGGGCATGGCGTTGGCATGGATGCTGATAAAGATATCCGCGCCCAGCTCGTTTGCCAGATCGGCCCGGTCCGACAGGGTGATGTAGGTGTCATCATCGCGGCTGTAGATGACGCGGCATCCGGCGGCTTCCAACCGCTGCCCCACTTCCAGGGCCATGGGCAGCACAAAATCCTTTTCATTGTAGCCGTCGTACATGGCGCCGGGGTCCTTGCCGCCGTGACCGGCGTCCACTACCACCAGGGGCCGGGGATCGCCTACCTGGCGAATGGAAACGGAGCCGCCGGTGGTAGTAATTTCCAAATCCTCCTTGGTCATGCCGGTTTGCAGGTCCAGCACAATGCGGGCCACATAGGGCGCATCGTCATAGCCGTGGTCGTACTGATTATAGCGAATGGTCTTAACCACAGGGCCGTTGACGGCTACAGTGCCGCCTGCCTTGTCCAGCTTGCCGCCGGGATAGTCAAAGACCACTCTGCCGTCCAGCGTGAACACCCTGGGGGATACGGTGGTATCACTGGCGGCCCAGGACAAAACACCGCTGGAGGACTTCTGGGGAACGGATACTGTATAGTCCGGCTCCACAGCGGGGGTTTCCGGCTCCACAGGAGTTTCCGATTCGACTGGGGTGTCCGGCTCTGTGGGGACTTCCGGTTCTTCCGGCGTCTCGGGAACCGTCGGTGTTTCCGGTTCTTGCGGTGTCTCCGGCTCCTGGGGCTTGGGGCTGGTGATGGAGACCAAATATTGCTGCTGGTCCCACTCCACCGACGCGCCCAGCTGTTCCGACACAAAGCGCACCGGCACCACCGTCCGGGAAATGCCGTTCAGTACGGCCATGGTGGCCGGAACGCAGTCATACAGGGCCACACTCTGGCCGTTGACCAGAGCCGTGGCGGAGCCGATGGTGAGAACAATGGTTTTATCCGCCGTGGTAATGGTGGCTTGCAGCGCGTCCTGGTTCCATTCTACATTGGCCCCCAGGGCGTCGCTGATAAAGCGGATGGGCACCATGGTGCGGGAGCGGTAGACAAAGGCCGGGACATCGGTTTGCAGGAGCTGTCCGTCCACCTCCAGGGAGGCCGTATTGACCGTAACGGTCTCAAATTGTCCTGGGCCGGTGCGTACCGACAGGGCGGTGGTCGTGGTGGCAGCCGAGGCCGTCACCGCCAGCAGTGCCACAGCCGTAAGAATCAGCAGCAGCACGGCGGCAAATCGTTTCATGTACAGACTCCTTTCCGAACAACCATGTAATTGGGAATATGTCAACCAGTTTAGTATACAATAAATTCAAAGTTTCGTCCATAGCCGCGGCCAGTGAAAAAACTGGAAAGGCTGTTTGCAACCACGGCGCCAGCATGATATAATACCACAGAAAACCAAAGTATCGACCTCGGAGGCAAACCATGAGAGCAAAAACCAACCGAACCTTGATCCTCTGTCTGCTGATTGCCGCCGGTGCAGCCGGATTTTTCCTGCGCCGCTGGCAGTTGTCCACAGCCTTTGACGAGACGGGGCTGGTCCTCAGCGGCAGCCCGTCCATTTGGATTCTGTCTGTATTCGCCCTGGTGGTGACGGTTCTGGCCGCTGTTGCAGCCGCCCGTCTGGACAAACGCAGCGCCTATACCGACTGCTTTTCCTCCGGCGCGCCGGAGATGGCCGTCACCGTACTCAGCGCCGCGCTGGTGCTGGCTGGATGCGTTCTGGCTATGGCCAACGGGCAGCGGACCGCGCTGGTGACGGTGCTGGGTGTAGCGGCGGCGCTGGCTATGGGCGCTGTGGGACTCCTGCGCTGCCGGGGCGTGGTGCCGGTGGCGGCGGTCCATCTGATTCCCTGCGCCTACCTCATTGTGACGCTGATTGTGGATTTCCGCCGCTGGAGCGTGGACCCCACGGTGCTGGACTACTGTTTCGACTTGTTCGCCGCCATCGGCACTGTCTGTGCCACGGTGAATCTTATGGGCTTCTGCTTCGACAAGGGACGCCGTCGCGAGACAGTGTTCTGGTGTCTCGCCGGGTGCTTCTTCGCCATGGTGTCCCTGGGGGACATGGGCGTGGTTCGCTGGCTCACCACCGGCGGTCTGGCCCTCTGGCTGGGCGTCAACGGCTGGCAGCTGTTGGAGGACTGACGGAATGCCGGAAATTCAACTGCAAAAAAGTTGAATTTCCGGTTTGCTGGAACCGGTGCAAAAGTTTCCTATACTGCGCTGCATCAGTCACGATTCTTTGTTAAAAGCGTCAGAATTCGACAAAAAGGTTTGAAAAAAAGTGCGCCATGCGGCGCACTTTTTTATTGGCAATCAGTTGGCGCTGCGGAGGGTACGGGACAGCATCATGTCTCCGGCGGCCATGGCCACGACACTCTCGGCGGCGCAGGCGGTGGTGCCGGCGGCGTTATAGGTGACGGCAGGGGTGGGATTGTCGTAGACGCGAACCATCAGGGCCACAGCCTGCTCATTGGTCAGCAGGTCCGTAGGATTGAAACAGCCGTTGTTGCCGCTGAACAGGCCGCAGGCCGTCAGATCGGCCACGGACTCCACAGCCCAATCGGCAATATCGTCCACATCGGTATAGACAGACAGCGCGGTGGTGTTGCCGGTCAGATCAGCGCCGGCGGCCTCCAGGACACGGGAGGCGATGACGGCGGCTTCCTGGCGGCTGATGGCGCTGGTGCCGTCGGTGGTGTCCACCAAACCCAGGGCGGCGGCCTGCTCACAGGCCGTATCGCCTTCGGCTGTCAGACCGTAGTTGGCCAGAATGTTGACGGCCATCTGGCAGAAGGTCTCCCGATCAACGGTGGAGCCGAAATCGGTCTTGAGGTCGGCAATACCGGCCTCAGCGGCCTGCTGAATGTAGGGCTGGGCCCAAGCGCTGACGGCGGCTACGGAGCCTTCCACAGGCTGAATCACCTGGCCGGAGCGGGACACCAGGGTGTAGCACTCATAGGCGGTGGTGGGGAACTCCAGAACCCGGTCAATACCGGCCTGGCCGTTCCAGCTCCAGTTCTGCTCAAAGAGGGTCAGGCTGTCGCCGTTGTTCTCCTTGACAATGGCCCAATGGCTGTAACCCTTGCCGCGGGCGGCGGCGCTGCCATAGAGCACATCGCCGGGCTGGGGATTGTCGGTCTTGACAAAATAATAGTCATCGTTGTTGAGGACCGTAAGGGAACCCTCGCTGCAATGGATTTCCAGGCCGTAGACCTCGGCAAAGTACCGGGGAATCAGTTCGGCGCAGTAGTAGGTGGGGCCGGTGAGGTTATAGTAAGCGGGTACACCGTTCATGGTGTCGGCCACAAATTCATTGCCGGTGATGGGAACATATGTACAGTCCAGCGTGACCTCGGCAGCGGCGGCCGGCAGGGCCAGGGCGGCGGTCAGCAGGACGCCGCCGACGGCGGCTGCAAGTCTCTGATAGCGGGGACGATGAAACAAGCTGGTCATCCTTTCACAAAAATCTAACCCAATAGTAACATTTTGTAACCAACTTGTCAAGACATTTGTTCCTGGATTGTAACTACTTTCCAGAACGAATTTGAATGGTGTCGAGGATGCGGCAGGCGGCTTCCTCCTTGGACAGCAGGGGCAATTCTTCGGCGCCGTCGGCGGTAATCAGGGTGAGAACGTTGGTATCGACGCCGAAGCCCGCCCCGGCCACCTTGAGATTGTTGGCACAGATCATGTCCACATGCTTTTTTTCCAGCTTGGCCCGGCTGTTTTCCAGCATGTCCCGGGTCTCCATGGAAAAGCCGCAGAGGAACTGTCCGGGCCGCTTGTGATCACCCAGATATTGCAGAATGTCCTGGGTGCGTTTGAGAGGAATGGACAAATCGCCATCCTTCTTTTTCACCTTGTCATCGCTGTAGTCGGCGGGGGTGTAATCAGCCACGGCGGCGGCCTTGATGACCCAGTCACAGGCAGGGCTGTGGACGGCTACGGCCTCAAACATGTCCTGGGCGGACACCACCGGCACCACGGTAACAAAGGGTGGCGGGGCAATGGACGTGGGGCCGGTGATTAGGATCACATCTGCCCCCCGCAGCATGGCCATGCGGGCAATGGCATAGCCCATTTTACCGGTGGAGTGATTGGTGAGGTAGCGGACCGGGTCCAGAGATTCCTGGGTGGGTCCGGCGGTGACGAGAATCCGCTTGCCGGTGAGGTCGTGGGGCAGGGCCAGATGATGCAGAACGTGCTGCAACAGATCCTCCGGCTCCGGCATTTTGCCTTTGCCCACGTCGCCGCAGGCCAGACGCCCTGCCGCCGGCTCGATGACCTCCCAGCCGTAGCGGCGGAGAAGCGCGAGGTTGTCCTGAGTCACGGGATTTTCATACATATTGGTATTCATGGCCGGAGCGATGAGCTTGGGGCACTTGCAGGCCAGCACCGTGGTGGTGAGCATATCGTCAGCCAGACCGTGGGCCAGTTTGGCGCAGATGTTGGCCGTGGCCGGGGCAATCAGGACCAAGTCAGTCCGGTGGGCCAGGGAAATATGCTCCACCTGATGGGTGAAATTCCGGTCAAAGGTGTTGACAATGGTGCGGCGGCCCGTCAGCTGTTCAAAGGTCAGCGGGGCGATAAACTCCGTGGCGTGCTCGGTCATAATCACCTCCACCGCCGCGTGCTGCTTGACCAGAGCCGAGCAGAGGGCCGCGGCCTTATAGGCGGCAATGCCGCCGGTGACGCCCAAAAGGACGGTTTTTCCCTGTAACATCGGAAATTCCCCCAATTTAAAATGTGGTATCGGTTTGACGGTGTTTATTATGTCACAGAATAAACACAAAGTAAAGTGGCCGGACCCTATTGCAAAACCAACCCAGCGGCGATATAATATGCTGTCGGCGACAGAACGATTCTGCGCCAAAATTTTGCGTTGCATCTCCGCAGGGCGGGGAGCGACAGCAGGAGGTAATTGCATATGAAAACCCGCAAGAGAGACACTCGCTGGATGGCGGCAGTGGCTATGTTTGCCGCCATCATCGTGGTGCTGGCCAACACGCCCCTGGGTATGATTCCCCTGGTCGTCACCAAAGCCACCACCGTCCACATCCCGGTCATTCTGGGCGCAATTTTGCTGGGGCCCACGGCCGGCGGCATCCTGGGTGGCGTCTTCGGCATCTGTTCGGTCATCAGCAACACCATGACACCGGCCCTGACATCCTTCGCCTTCTCGCCGTTTCTCAGCACCACCGGCGTACCCGGCGCCATGAAGGCCCTCTGGGTCTCTGTGGGCTGCCGCATTCTCATTGGCGTTGTGGCCGGTTGGCTGTGGAAGTTCCTCCGCAAGCGGAATGTCAACAGCTGGGCTTCCCTGCCCCTGGTGGGCTTCGTGGGCTCCATGGTCAACACCGTACTGGTCATGGGCAGCATCTATGTGCTCTTTGCCCAGCAGTACGCCGCAGCCAAGGACGTGGCCCGGGAGGCTGTCTTCGGCCTGGTTATGACCACTGTGGCTTTTAACGGCATTCCGGAAGCGCTGGCCGCCGCTGTGCTGGTGGCCGCCATCGGCAAGGCGCTCCTGCGGGTGACCCGCACCCAGCTCCAGGCGGCATAAGCGGGTATAGACAGACAAGAGGTGAAACGGATGCTCCTGGCCATCGATATCGGAAACAGCAACATCGTTTTGGGCGGCATTGACGAGGGTGCCATCGTCTTTGAGGCCCGCATTGCCACAGACCACATTAAAACCTCCGACCAGTACGGCATGGAGATCCGCAATATGCTGGAGTTCTTCCATGTGGACCTGGATACCGTGGAGGACTGCATCATCTCGTCGGTGGTGCCGCCGGTGTTCAACGCCGTGCATACGGGCATCATCAAGCTGACGGGCCGCAAGCCCATGGTGGTGGGCCCCGGCATCAAAACCGGGTTAAACATCCATATGGACGACCCGGCCTCCGTGGGCAGCGACCGTATTGTCATTGCCGTGGCGGCCCTGCAGGAGTACGAGCCGCCCCTGGCCCTGGTGGATATGGGTACCGCTACCACCATTGAGATTGTGGACCATGACAATACCTATTTGGGCGGCTGTATCATTCCCGGCGTCCGGGTGTCGGCGGAAGCGTTGTCCAGCCGGGCGTCTCAGCTGCCGGGTATCCAGTTGGATAAGCCCAAGCGCGTCATCGGCAAAAACACCGTGGAATGTATGCGCAGCGGCATCATGTACGGCGCCGCCGCCATGCTGGACGGCATGCTGGACCGCATGGAGGAGGAACTGGGAAAGCCTCTGACGGTGGTTGCCACCGGCGGCATTGCCCGGTATGTGGCCCCCCTGTGCAAACGGGAAATGAAATTGGAGCGGGATTTGCTCCTAAAGGGTCTCTATATCCTCTACCAGAAGAACAAGCGCAAGTAAATCCCTGGGCGGAGCCGGTTGGCTCCGCCTTTTGTTGCACCGGTTTGAAATTTATAGTATACTGATTGCTAAGATTACGAATGTGGGAGGATTCCCTTTGGAAAACTATTTTGAACCGCAGATGGAGAAACGGGCTGTCAACGAAATCAGCGCCCTGGGACTGGCCCATGTGGGCGACGGCGTCTTTGAACTGCTGGTCCGTACCGCCCTCTGCACCGGTGGCCGGGCCACCCAGACCAGCCTCCACAAGGCCACGGTGCGCCAGGTCAGCGCCCCAGCCCAAGCGGCCCGTATGGAGCGGATGCTGCCCCTTTTGACCGAGGAGGAGCTGGCCTACTATCGCCGGGGCCGCAATGCCCACGCCCACCACAGCATTCCCAAGAACGCCAGCCGGGACCAGTACGCCAAGGCCACAGGTTTGGAAACGCTGTTCGGGGCCCTGTATCTGCTGGGGCAGCGGGACCGGATTCTGGAGCTGTTCACCCTGACCATGGAGGAGACCAATGCCATTTGACGCTGTATTTTTAACGGCCGTGGCCCAGGAGCTGCGGCAGGGAGCCCAGGGGGCCAAGGTGGACAAGGTCTACCAGCCTGCCCGGGACCAGGTGATTCTGCAATTACGCGCCCGGGACGCCAACCGAAAGCTGTTGCTGTCGGCCAGCTCCAACACCCCACGGGCCCAGTTCACCGAGGAACCTTTTGAGAATCCCGCCCAGCCGCCCATGTTCTGCATGCTGCTGCGCAAGCACCTGGTGGGCGGCCGTATTGCGGAAATTCGCCAGCCGCCCATGGAGCGGCTGCTGGACTTCGTCCTGGATTGCACCGACGAAATGGGGGAACCGGTGCAGAAGCGGCTGATTATTGAGATTATGGGCCGCAACTCCAATTTGATTCTCTGCGGCGGTGACGGCAGAATCATCGACTGTCTGCGCCGGGTGGATTTTGAGATGAGCGAAAAGCGCCAGGTGTTGCCGGGCCTGTTTTATCAGTACCCGCCCACCCAGGAAAAGCGGAACCCGGCGGAGACAGACCGGGACACCATTCTGGCACTGCTGCGTTGTGAAGCGGGAGCTATTCAGCTGGATAAATGGCTGCAATCCCACTTTGCGGCGCTGCCGCCGGTGATTTGCCGGGAGCTGTCCTGCGGCTACTGCGGCAATACGGAGTGCCGCCCGACGGAAACGGAGTATGAAGCGCTGGCCGACTATCTGGCCCAACAGTTTGCCAAACTCAACGGCCCTTATACGCCCACGCTGCTGCTGCGGGAGGGCAGCCCCAAGGACTATTCCTACCGGTCATTGGAGCAGTACGGAGCCTTGGGAGAGAATGAGACGCTTCCGACCTTTTCGGCTCTGCTGGACCGGTTCTACGCCAGCCGGGAGCGGGGCGAGCAGGTGCGCCAGAAGAGCCAGGCCATCCACAAAACGCTGACCAATCTCCGGGACCGGACGGCCCGAAAGTTGGAAATTCAGCGGAAAGAGCTGGCCGCTACCTATGACCGGGAGCGGCTGCGGCAGCTGGGCGATATTGTCACGGCCAATCTCCACGCCATCACCAGGGGTCAACCCCGTCTGACGGCGGTGGACTTCTATGACCCGGACATGAAGGAAATTGACATTCCCCTATCGCCTACCCTGTCGCCTCAGCAGAATGCCGCCAAGTTCTACAAGGACTACACCAAGGCCAAGAACGCCGAAAAGATGCTGACGGGGCTCATTGAAAAGGGCGAGCAGGAGCACGCGTATTTTTGCAGCGTCCTCGATGCGTTGAGCCGGGCCGAGGGCGAGAAGGATATTGCTGACATCCGGGCGGAGCTGACCGACGGCGGCTACCTCAAGCGCAGCGGCGGCAAAAAACAGATGAAGCAGCAGCCCTCCAAGCCTATGGTGTTTCAGTCCGACGAGGGTTACACCATTTATGTAGGCCGCAACAACCGGCAGAATGACCAGTTGACGCTGAAAACGGCAGAAAAATATGATTTGTGGCTCCACACCCAGAAAATCCATGGCAGCCACGTCATCATTGACTGCACAGGCAGGGAGAAGCCCGGCGATGTGACGGTCACCCAGGCGGCCCAGCTGGCGGCCTACTATTCCCAGGCCCGGGAGGGCCACAATGTGCCGGTGGATGTGACGGCGGTGCGCAATGTGAAGAAGCCCGCCGGCGGCAAGCCGGGCATGGTCATTTATGACCACTACAACACCGTGTATGTGACGCCGGACGCGGCCCTGGCCGACCGTCTCCGGGTCAAGTAATAAAGGAGGCGTCCCCATGGCAGAAAAATGGAAGGGAAAGCACTACAGCTTTTTCCAGAATACCCAGTGCGAGTATTTCCCCTGTCATAAGACCGACAAGCCCGAGGACTTCAACTGTATTTTCTGCTATTGCCCTTTGTACGCGTTGGGCGACCGGTGCGGCGGCAACTTCCGCTATACGGAAAAGGGGTACAAGGACTGCACCAACTGCATGATTCCCCATAAACGGCAGAACTTTGGATACGTTACCAGCCGGTACCAGGACATTGCCGAGCTGACCCGCCGGAAACCATAACCGTGTATGAAAATCGCCCTTCTCTGTCAAACTAAGACCAGAGGAGGGCGATGCCATATGAAAAAGGGACCCAACAATCTGCCCTGGGAGCTCCACGACCCGGCACCGGAGCCGCCGGTTTGGAAACAGCCTGTGGACCTGTCGGACCATATGCCCGCAGAAAACGTGCTGCCCCGACCGGTTTCGACGGAACGCGTGGAATTGTGACACAGCCGCCGTCCCATGGGCATAGGATAAGTCGTGGCGGCAAGAGCCGCCGCGATTTTTCCAATGGGAGGGACTTTTTATGTGTCAACAATGCTGGATGCGTCAGATCTGTAACCAGTGCCGCTGCCAATGCGGCGGCAACCCCTTTTTCTGGGGTGGTATCGGCGTAATGCGTACTTGCGGCAACAACAACTGCGGCGGCAACCGCTGCTGTTGACCAGGGCAAGGGGGACGGGGACACCGTCCCCCTTGCTGCTGTCAGACCCCTGTGCTACAATGGAGAAAAAGCCACAGAGAGGAGCACAGGGACCATGGAAAAGAACTATCGCGCCCATCTTACCGGCGTATTTGGCGACCCGGTGGACGGCAATCCCACCGGTGTTATGGAGGAGGCGGCCTATGCCGCCAAAGGTCTCAACTTCCGATATATCACCATGCGGGTTCAGGCTGAGGACTTGGAAGCGGCCTTTACGGGGGCCAAGGCCATGCAGTTTGACGGCTTCAACCTGACCATGCCCCATAAAATCCGGGTCATTCCGCTGCTGGACCGGCTGACGGAAGCGGCGTCCATCATCGGCGCCGTCAATACCGTCTATCGGGACGGTGAAGACTGGGTGGGCGAGAACACCGACGGCAAGGGCTTTGTCCAGGCGTTGAGAGCCCAGGGCGTGGACCTGCACGGCAAACGGGTGACCATTCTGGGGGCCGGCGGCGCGGCCCGCGCCATCGGCGTGGAGTGTGCGCTGGCAGGCGCATCATCCATCACGGTGGTTAATCGCAATGAGACACGGGGCCGGGAGCTGGCGCAGCTGATTGACGAAAAGACACCGGCCACCGGCAATTTTCAGCCCTGGGTGGGCAAAGCCGCCATTCCCGCCGGAACAGATATCGTGATTCAGGCCACCTGTGTGGGCCTCCATCCCCACAGCGACCAGATGCCGGAGGTGGATTTGGCCACCATCACACCGGAGATGGTGGTCTGTGATGTGGTGTTTAATCCGGTCCTGCCCCGGTTTTTGCAGGAAGCGCAAAAGCGGGGTGCAAAGATTGTCACCGGCATTGGGATGCTGGTGCAGCAGGGTGCCCGGAACTTCACCCTCTGGACCGGGGAGGAAGCCCCGATACAGGTCATGTACGACACCCTGGAGCGGGAATTTGCCGAATAAACCAGCAAGGGCGCTGCGGATGGCAGCGCCCTTGCTGGGATGACGGTTTATCCTGCATGTTTTGGAATGCGGATGGTGAGGACAATCTCCTGGTCCGTCTCCTCCTGGGTCTTGGCGGCGGAGATTCCGGCGTTTTTGATTAAATCCAGATTGTGCTCCACGGTGTTGAGAAACAGCCGCACGTCCCGCAGCAGGAACCGGCCCAGACTGCGCCGCACGGGCTCCGGGCGTTTCTGCTGCTCCAACAGCCGGTCGATGTACTGTTCCGTAGCGGCCACGTTCATTTGCCGCCGGATGATTTCCTGAAGGGCGTCCATGCGGGCTTGTTCGCCCTCCAGCCGCAGCAGGGCACGGGCGTGACGCTCCGACAGATGGTTGGCCCGCAGGGCGTCCAGAACGGCCTGGGGGTGTTTCAGAAGCCGCAGCTTGTTGGCTACCGCCGATTGACTTTTGCCCACACGGGCGGCGGCCTGCTCCTGGCTGAGACCATACAGCCGCATCAGCTGGGCCAATCCCTGGGCTTCCTCAATAAAGTCCAGATCGCGGCGCTGTAAATTTTCCACCAGAGCCAGCATACCCGACTGCTCCTCGTCCACCGTCAGCACAATGCAGGGCACTTCCAAAAGACCGGCCATCTTGGACGCCCGCAGGCGGCGCTCCCCGGCCACCAGTTCATAGCCGTCGGGCTGACGGCGCACCGACAGGGGTTGCAGCACGCCGTACTGAGCAATGCTCCGGGAAAGCTCCTGTAAGCCCTGGGGATCGAAGATTTTCCGGGGCTGGGCCGGATTGGGCCGGACAGCGTGGATGGGCAGCCATACCACCCGGCCCGTCTCCAGAAAGGAACGGGTTTTCGGCTTTTGCATATGCTCTCCTCCTTTGCAAAAGGGGCGGGAAATCCCACTCCGATTTCTCGCCATTTCCGATAATTTTAGTATAACAATTATTTCCAAAAATTCCCGCGAAAGTTGTCGGTCATTAGAAAAAAGGGTTTATATTCCGTGTTTCAACTGTGAAATGTTGGGAAATGTCGGGAAATGGCTAATCGAATCCTGTGGAGAAAAAAGTGAAAAATTCCAATAAAAAGGCCCCCGGCGGCCGGTTATCCACAGGCCGTCGGGGGCGGCAAAACGCCTCCATTGGTAGAGCTGTACCTTCAGAATAGCACAGTTTGGGCGCAAAGTTGGGCGAATGGCCCCGATGCCTTGCGACCAGGGCGATTTTGTGATAAAATCATTTAACTGCCGCCGGAATACCCCTGTGGATACCGGGCGGCGGTTCAGTTGTAAAAGGAGGAATCGCCTGTGCGTTTTCTGTGGATCATTCTTTCCGCTGCCGTCATGGTGGGGCTGGACCAGTGGACCAAGGCATTGACCGTGGCCAATATTCCCCTGGGCGGCGAAGTGCCCTTCTGGAACGGCGTGTTCCACTTCACTCACTTTCAAAATACCGGCATGGCCTTTTCCATGCTGGAGGGCGCCCGTTGGCTGTTTCTGGTGCTGACGGTATTGATGCTGGGAGCGCTGCTGTTCGCCGTTGGCAAGCGATGGATTCATGGTCCCTTGGGACTTGCGGCGGTGGCCTGTATTGTGGGCGGCGGTGTGGGTAACCTGATTGACCGGGCTGTGCACGGCTATGTGGTGGACATGATCGAGGTGGAGTTTATGAACTTTGCCATTTTCAACGTGGCCGACTGCTTTGTGTGCATTGGCGCGGTGCTGCTGGTGCTGTGGGTTCTGGTGTTTGACCGGAAAAAGGGGGATAAACTGTGACCGTCACCTGTACGGAAAGCGGCGTGCGCATGGACGTGGCGCTGACCCAACTGCTGGAGGATGTAACCCGGTCCGCCGCCCAGCGGCTTTTGGAAGAGGGCCGCGTCACCTGTGACGGCCGCACAGTGAAGAAAAACGAGAAGACCGTGGCGGGGCAGATTCTCACCGTGGATTTGCCGGAGCCGGAAGCCGTGGACATTGTGCCTCAGGACATTCCTCTGGATATCCGCTACGAGGACGACGATGTCATTGTCCTCAATAAGCCGAAGGGCTTGGTGGTCCACCCTGCCGCCGGGCACGCTGACGGCACTTTGGTCAACGCCCTGCTTTACCACTGTGCCGGGAGCCTATCCGGCATTAACGGCGAACTGCGGCCCGGCATCGTCCACCGCATTGATAAAGACACGTCGGGTCTGCTGATTGTGGCGAAAAACGATTTCGCCCATCAGAAATTGGCGGCCCAGCTGGCGGACCACACCCTGGCCCGAACGTATGAGGCCATTGTCTGCGGCGGTGTGAAAGATGACAGCGGCACCATTGACGCGCCCATTGGCCGCCACCCCACGGACCGGAAAAAGATGGCTGTGACGGAGAAAAACAGCCGCCATGCCGTGACCCATTATGAGGTCATCGCACGGTATCGGGGGTATACCCATATCCGGTGCCGCCTGGAGACGGGCCGGACCCATCAGATTCGCGTCCATATGGCCTATAAGGGACACCCCATCCTGGGGGATATGGTCTACGGCCATAAAAAGCCGGAATTGGGAATGGACAGCCAGTGTCTTCATGCACGGGAATTGACGTTCCTGCACCCCCGTACCGACATGCCGGTGACGGTGTGCTGTGAGCTTCCGGATTATTTTACAGAGGTCCTTTCCAAACTGATTCCCCAGTAGGATAGTGGCAGGTATTCAGACAAAAAATAAAAGTTTTACTCGATTTTTTCAAAAAATCGCGGTTTCCAAAGGCAGAGCCTTTGGTCGCGCCTCGCAAGGCGCGAAATCCCTCAATCGTTCCCAGCGCCATCCGCAGATGGCGCAATCCCCGGCCATTGGCCATGGTTTCTGCCGCTGCCCCTGTGGGGTGGACGGTGGAAACCATATACCAGCGCAGAAACCGACCAACCGATAACCCATATGAAAAAAGCCGCTGCGGCACACGTCCGCAGCGGCTCTATTTTATGCTTGCAGCAGGTCCGCAACCAGCAGGAACAGGTCTCCATGGGTGACTTTGGCGGGAATATGTTCCGGAGCCTTGCCCAGTTTGGCCGCCAAAAATTGCAGCAGTTCTTCGGCGGTCACCGGGTCGTCAGGGCGAATCCGGCCCTGAGATACCGTAAGACAGCCCTTTTGCTGGGCCAGGATCAGGGCCGCCGCATAGGGGTGGGTGATTTTGCAGTCATCAAAGGGCAGACCGCGCTCTTTGCGCAACAGCTGCACCCGCAGCGGTACGCCGTCCCAGCCGAAGGCCATCATGGCCAACGCGCCGCGGGTCAGTACGGTGCTGGGCCGGAGACTGTTGTCCCGGAAGGCCGGGCACCAGCCGTGTTCCAACAGAACCCGAGCCGCCGCAGCCCGCCGGTCACTCTGGGGAACGTCCCGGAAGGGGGAGCGCTCCAGCAGCTCCGATACGGTGACTACCTGATAGCCGTGCTGGGTCAGCAGTTCCAGCTGCTTGCCCAAACCGTCGGCCACCGGGGAGCGGCGGGCCATGTTGTAACCGTCCTTCTGGAAGATGATCTGACCGCAGAAGTAGTCGGGATTTTCCGCCAGCTTTTGGGCTACAGGCTTCCACATGGCTTCCACTTCGGCCTCATAGGTTGCCAGAGGCAGCCAGCCCGCACCGTCGAAGCTGGCGGCCATGTACTGGACCCCGGCCAGGGCGTAGGCATCGTAGCTGTCAAAGCCGCCGGCGATGCCGTCCACATAGTGGGGCGGACGGGACAGGGTCATGGTGTAGTTGTGGTGCTCTTTCAAATAATGGTTGAGCCGCTTTACATCCTCCACTGCCGATTCCAGGTCCGGCAGGTGTTTGCGCTGGGCGTAGACAAGATTTTTCCGGCCAAAAAGAATATGGGAATAGGTATGGTTTGTGATCTCGTGGCCGCCCTGCAACAACCGGTCGATGAGCTCGGGACAGTGGACGGCACCGCCGTCGGCATCCTTGGCAAAGTCCGGATAGTGGTCGTAGGCCACGCCGCCCCAGGTGGCGGATCCGTGCTTGCCCTTATGGTCTGGATAGTTGTTGGAGGTGTCGCCCACCACGTCAAAGGAGCCACGGGCGCCGTACTGCTCCAATGTTTCCGCCAGCACCAGCGTCAGGGGTTTGCCGTCGTGGTTGTCGGGGTTGGCAGGCAGACGGCAGGGGCCGTCGTCAAAGGTCATGGCGCAGAGCCGCTCATTGAGGGCCACCTGCTCAATGCGGCGGACCGGCGACAAATAGACCGGTGTGCGGGCCCGCAGCTGGTCCTGGAACCGGTGCTTGGCCTTTTTGGCCAGACCGATGGATTGGGTCAGAAGAGACATGGGTTTATTCCTCCTTTGGAGCGTGTAACAGATCGCGGTACAGGCAGAGAACCACGTAGGCCAGAGCCTTGCCGGTTCGGAGCACGCCGCCCCGCTTCCGGGCTTTAGCCAGTTGGGAAAGCCCCTTTTCCCGATGGGTTGTATGACGGCGCAGAACCGGACGGCACCGGCCCGCTGCAATGGCTTCTTTGAGGGCCGACAGGTTTTTTTTCGGGCAATCCACCTCGGTGTAACCGTTGCCCACCTCCTGAAAACCGTGGCTGTCACTGCCGCCCACGGCGGGCAAATGGTGGTCCATGGCCCATTGACGGGCCCGGGCGTTGGCATCGGAAACCTTGAAATTGGCCCGGGCGTTGACGCCCTCCATGGCGTCCAGCCCCGGCGGCAGCCGGGAGCCGTCCACGCCGGGCTTCTGGAAGGGATGGGCGGCCACAGCCAGACCACCGCAGCGGTGGATTTCCTCCACGGCAGCTTGTCCCGTGGGACGGCCATCTTTGCAAAGGGTATCAAACGCAACGGGCCGGTCCAGAAACAGGCCGGTGATGTGACCCACCTGGGTGGAAATCTCACAGGCGGGAATCAGCAACACGCCCTCCAGTTCCGGCGGCAGCGGCGTACATTGGTCATGGTCCGTAATGGCGATGGCGTCCAGCCCCGCCCGTTTGGCGGCGGCAGCCATGCGCTCCAGGCTGTGGCGGCCATCAATGCTGCGGTCTGTATGGACATGAAGATCAACGCGCAACGTCATCGGTTACCTCCGCAGCAGGGACCGGTAATAGAGCAGACCCGGCTTCACGTCGCCCCACTCCCACAAACCGTCCTTGACGGCAGGGCGCAGCAGATCGCCTACAGTGCCCAACGCCCGGCCCCATTGACCCCGCTTGGCGTAGCCCACGGCGCTGCACAAGTCCGACGCCGTAAAGTGCATCCGGCAGGGCTGGGGCTTCGGAATGGGGGGCAGGGGCAGGGGCTTGTCCGGATTGCCCTCGTTATGGGCCAGAATGGCCCACAGCAAACTCATGCGGCTGCCGCTGCGGCGCGTCAGGGGATAGGTGCCCCAGACCCGTGGATTGACCTCCAACAGATGGGGTTTGCCGCCGCCATCTTCCTTGAATTCAAACATGGCAAGGCCCGTATACTGGGTGGCTTCCACCATGGCGGCGGCCATGTCCACCAGCTGGGGGGCGTCGATGCAGTCACAGCAGGCCGACGGTCCGCCGCTGACCGGATATTCCCGGATTCGGCGGTGACACACGGCGGTGACCAGTTTTCCGTGGTCGGCCAGGACCGAGCAGCCCAGGGCTCCGCCGGGCAGATACGTCTGCACCAGAGGCGGCTCTCCGGCCAGCTGGCGGAACCGCTCATATATGGGCACAAAGGATGCCATATCTCTGGCGATGGCATAGCGCTGGGATGCCGACAGACCCAGCTTTTCCCCGCACAGGGGCTTGACCACCACCGGATAGGGCAGACGGGCGGCAAAGGTGGTGACGGCTTCGCCCTCCCGCTGTACATGGGCGGCGGGTACAGGCAGCCCCAGGGATTGGGCCAGCTCCGCCACCTTGGCTTTACTGTTGAAGTCGTCCAGCTGTTGGGCCGTGGGAATCCACAGGCCACAGACGGCGGCAAACCGCTGCCGCGTCTCCGGCTGAGCCAGCGTGTTCAGCGTATCGGCGCCCACAGGCAGCAGGGCCGGTTTTTCTCCGTCTGCCGCTGTGGTCTGCTCGCACAGATGATACAGACTGTCCAGCCAGGTTTCAGCGGGCAGCGTCACCGTCTCATCAGCGGCGGTGCTGGAAAACCCCAGTGGGGCGGAAATGCCTTCCCGTTCGCAGCAGATCAGCCGGTGCCCGGCTTCGTGGAGGTCCCGCAGCACAGCCAGGGACATGCGGTAATGGACGTCGGTGACAATGACGGTCAATGGGACCATCTCCTTTCGCGGAAAAATGCCGCACTCCGCACAGGGAAGACCCGGTGCGGAGCGGCAGACAATCATTCAGGGGTGGATGCGTCCTCGTCCGGAGACGGCTCCGCCTCCACGACAGGGGCTTCGGCTTCCGCCGGGGCCACATCGTCAACAGGAGCCGGTTCCAGCCGGTCTTCCTCGGCGGCAAAGGCAAAGCCGCTGTCCTTTTCGGGGATGGGCCGGTCCTCCATAAGGGCCTCGAACTGGGCACGGCTCATGGTGTCGTGTTCCAGCAGGAAGTCGGCCACAGCCAGCAGTTTGACCTTTTCGGCCTTGAGAATCTCCGTGCAGCGGGCATAGGCCTTGTGCATAACGGCGGTGATTTCCTCGTCAATCTCACCGGCGGTGCGCTCAGAGTAGCTGCGCTGCTTCTCGTAGTCACGGCCCACGAAAATTTCGTTGCCATCGGCAAAGGAGACCGCACCCAGGCGACCGCTCATGCCGTAGCGGGCCACCATATCCCGGGCCATGGCCGTGGCTCGCTGGAGATCGTTGGACGCGCCGGTGGAGATGTCGTCCAGGTACAGCTCCTCGGCCACACGGCCGCCCAGGAACGACACGATGTCCTCGTACATCTCATTGCGGGAGGCGTAGCTGCGGTCCTCTCTGGGCAGGCTGATGGTCATACCGCCAGCGCCGCCGCGGGGGATAATGGTGATCTGATGGACCGGGTCCGCCGTGGGCAGACGGTACATGGCCACGGCGTGGCCTGCTTCGTGGACGGCGGTGAGCCGCCGCTCCTGCTCGCTAATGACGCGGCTGCGTTTTTCGGGACCGGCGATCACCTTCATCATAGCCTCTTCCAGATCGGGCATAATGATGACTTTCCGGTTTTTCCGGGCGGCCAGCAGCGCCGCCTCGTTGAGGAGATTGGCCAGGTCTGCGCCGGTGAATCCGGAGGTGGCGCGGGAGATTACGCCCAAGTCCACCGTATCGGCCAGGGGTTTATCCTTGGCATGGACTTTCAAAATGGCTTCGCGGCCATGGGCATCGGGGGCACCCACATAAATCTGCCGGTCGAACCGGCCGGGACGCAGCAATGCCGGGTCCAGAATGTCCTGCCGGTTGGTGGCTGCCATGACAATGACGCCTTCGTTTTTGCCGAAGCCGTCCATTTCCACCAACAGCTGGTTCAGGGTTTGTTCCCGTTCGTCGTGACCGCCGCCCATGCCCGCGCCTCTGCGGCGGCCTACGGCGTCGATTTCATCGATAAAGATAATGGACGGGGCCAGCTTCTTAGCCTGATCGAACAAATCCCGGACACGGCTGGCGCCGACGCCCACATACAGCTCCACAAAGTCGGAGCCGGAAATGGACAAAAACTGGACGTTGGCCTCACCGGCCACGGCCCGGGCCAGCAGCGTTTTACCGGTGCCGGGAGGGCCTACCAGCAGTACGCCCTTGGGAATGCGGGCGCCCAGGGCGGAAAAGCGCTTGGGGTCTCTGAGAAATTCCACCAGCTCTTGAAGCTCGGCTTTTTCCTCGTCGGCGCCGGCCACATCGTCAAAGGTGACCGGGGCGTTTTTATCGGTGCCAATGCGGGTGTTGGCCCGACCGAAGCGGGCCATGCCGCCGCCACCGCCGCCGTTGGCCCGGTTTATTATAAAGAACCAGACCACGATAAACAGGATGCCCAGCAGCAAATACGGCAGGATGGTGACGATCCACGGCAGCTCCGTGGCAGGCTCATACTGGTATGCCAGCAAAATCCCGTCGGCCTGCTGCTGACGAATCAAATCGCCCAAATCGTTGTAGAAAATGCTCAGGCTGCCCAACTCGTGCTGGACCTTTTCGCTGCCCTCGTAAGGTTGGTACAGCTGCATGGTGAGTACCCCGTCCTGAATGGTAAAGGATTTGACCTGTTCCTCCTCAAAGAACGACACCACCTGAGAATAGTTTTTGATCTCCGGCGGGCCGGGGGGCTGGAGCAGGGTGGACAGGGAGGCAAAGAAGATGACCAGAATCAGGGCGTAGAACAGGAACGCCACTGGCTTGAACTGTCTTTTCAATGTGTTTTCTCCTTGTGATCGAACAAAATGGCGTCAGTCCTCATAGACCGAGGGCTTCAGCACGCCCACATAGGGCAGGTTGCGGTAATAGTCGTCGTAGTCCAGGCCGTAGCCCACCACAAAGGCATTGGGGATGGTAAACGCCACATAATCGGCGTTCATGTCCACCGTGCGGCCTGCGGGTTTGTCGAGGAAGGTGCAGATTTTCAGGGAAGCGGGGCCGCGCTGGCGCAGCAGATCGCAGACGTAGGACAGCGTCCGGCCGGAATCGAGAATATCCTCCAAAATGACCACATGGCGGCCTGCAATGTCGTGATCGATGTCCTTGCGGAAGGTCAGCTTGCCTGTGGACTGGGTGCCGCCCTCAAAGGAGGTCACCGACATAAAATCCCATTGGCAGGGAATTTGAATGCAGCGGGCCATTTCCGCAAAAAAGGGGACGACGCCTTTGAGAACGCCCACAAAAATGGGCTTTTTCCCGGCGTAGTCACGGCTTAACTCCTGGCCCAGCTCCACCAGGCGGGTATGGATTTCCGCTTCCGACACGAGCACGCGCTCAATGTCCTGGGACATATCAAAGGGATGGATCATAGTATCTGCACCTCTCCTTCTTTTGTATACAGGTTGATGGTGTAACAGCGTTGGCCCGGCCGGGGCAGAAAGGCCGGGTCCGCGCCCACGCCCCAGACGGCGGCAATGCGGCCATCCACTTCCAGAACAGGGATGCCGTCACGCAGGGGGGCGGGAATTTTTTTGTCAATGAGCAGGGCTTTGACCGATTTGGTGCCGCCGGAACGGTGCAGCCGGTCGCCGCTTCGGCGGCTTCGCACCAGGGGCGGCGTGTCCAGTACCAGATGAAGCCCCGGAGCGGGGACATATGGGTGGGGGCCGTCACAGTGGAGGGTCCGGCCATCGGGAAGCGGCAGAACGCCGCCCAGGGGCAGCGGGGCCGGAGCCAATGGGACCGATACCGGAACCGTCGTACAGAGCAGGCCATACTGCCGCCGCAGCGTCACCCCCGGCAAATCGAGAGATGACGACGGCCCAGCGGTCAGCAGGGCTTCCGCTGCTTCCAGATGGCGCAGAGACAAGTCCCTTGCGCCGGTTTCTTCCAACAGCTGCCGCAAAGCCCGCAGCCGCAGAGGACGGGGGGCTTCCTCCAGAGGGGCAACCTGCCAGCCATCGGCAGCAGCGGCGGTCTCCAACAGCCTATGCGCCAGGTCCTCCAGCAATGCTTCATCCTCCCGCAGCAGCAGGGAGGTGGACAGGGCTGCACGGCTCACCGACGGGTTTTCCCGGTACAGGGCTGGAATCACATCCAGCCGCAGCCGGTTGCGGCCGCAGAGGGGTACGGCGTTGGTGCCGTCCTCCACATGGGGCAGATGGTGCTCTGTTAAGTAGTCGAGAATCTCCTGTCGGTTGGTACACAGCAGGGGGCGAATGATATTACCCCGTCGGGGCGGAATGCCGCCCAGACCCCGCAATGCGCTGCCCCGAATCAAATGGAGCAGCAGCGTCTCCAAATTGTCGTCGCTGTGGTGGGCAGTGGCAATGGTTTCCGATGAGCCGAAAAAGTCATAGCGGGCTTTCCGGGCCGCCGTCTCCACACCGGTTCCCCACAGCTGCGCCAGAGCCGATACGTCGGCTCCGCCGCAGCGGAGGGGCACGTTCCAGGTTGCGCACAGGTCCCGGCAAAAGGTCTCGTCCCGGTCTGATTCCGCCCCCCGCAGATGGTGGTTGAAATGGACGGCGGAGACAGTGAGGGACAGGGGCAGATGCAGCAGCACATGGAGCAATGCCACCGAGTCGGCCCCGCCGGACAGAGCTACGGTGACGGCATCACCGGGGGCCAAAAGGCGTTGGGCCCGGCACCAATCCAATACCTTATCCGTCAGCATGCTTCCACTCCCGGTCGGCAAAAGAGGTGTACTGGGGCAGCCATTGGAGTTTGACGGTGCCGGTCTCGCCATGGCGGTTCTTAGCCACGATGCACTCGGCCACGTTCTTTTCCTCGGAATTTTCGTTGTAGTAGTCGTCGCGGTATAGGAACAGGACTTCGTCGGCGTCCTGCTCGATGGCGCCCGATTCACGCAGATCCGACAGCATAGGCCGTTTGTCGGCGCGGCTTTCGTTGGCGCGGGACAGCTGGCTTAGACAGATGACGGGGACGTTCAATTCCTTGGCCATGATCTTTAGAGCGCGGGAGATTTCCGATACAATCTGTACGCGGTTGTCGCTGGGCCGCTGGGAACCACCGGCGGAGGTCATCAACTGCAAGTAGTCGATGAGCACCAGACCCAGGTTGTCAATGCGGCGGCATTTAGCGTTCATCTCTGCTACGGTGATGGAGGGGTTGTCGTCCACGCGGATGTCCGTCTGGCTCAATGCCGTGGCGGCAATGCCCAGCTTGGTCCATTCCTCGTCGGACAGCTGGCCCGTCACCAGACTTTGGTTGTCCACAAAGCTCTCCGTAGCCATCAGACGCATGACCAGCTGCTCCCTGGACATTTCCAGAGAGAAAAAGGCCACGGTGCGGTCGGAATATTTTTTCGCCACGTTAAGGGCGATGTTCAGTGCAATGGAGGTTTTGCCCATACCGGGACGGGCGGCAATCAGCAGCAGGTCCGTCTTGTTGAGACCGTTGATTTTCTTGTCCAGGTCCCGGAAGCCCGTGGAAAGGCCCGGAATATCGCTGCCGGACAATGCCAGCTCATTGAGCCGGTCGTAAACCTTCAGCAGTACGGTGCCGATGTGCTCCAGGCTTTCGCTGCCCCGGCCTTTTCGCAAGGCGAAAATCTTCTTTTCGGCGGCTTCCAGAATGTCCTGGGCTGTGCCTACGCCTTCATAGACGGTCTGGGTGATCTCGCTGGCGGCGGTGGCCACATTGCGCAGCAGCGCCTTGTCCCGGACAATTTCCGCGTACTGCATGACGTTGGCAGCCGTGGGGGTAATCTCCATCAGCTGCATGATGTAGGGGACCGACGTTTTTTCGTCGTAGACACCCCGCTCTTTCAGCTTATCAAGCACGGTCACCGGGTCGATGACCTGGGAGAAGTTGAACATGGAGTAGATGGTCTCAAAGATGATCCGGTTCTGCTCCTGATAGAAATCCTCCGGCCGCAGCGCGCCGATGACCTCGGCCACACAGCGGCTATCAATGAGGATGGAGCCCAATACGGCCTGCTCCGCTTCCAGGGAATGGGGCATCTGCCGCCCTAACAGTTCATCCATATTGGGACTCCTTTCCTTGTAATGTTAGGCTTCCACCACTTTGGCGGTGATTTCGCCGGTGATCTCATGGCCCAGCTTGCACTTCATGGTGTAGGTGCCGAAGGCCTTGATGGGTTCCTCCAGAACAATTTTCCGCTTGTCGATGGCAATATTGTGCTGGGCCTTGAGGGCGTCGGAGACTTCGGCGGAGGTGACGGAGCCGAAGAGACGGCCGCTGCCGCCCTTGGCGGGCACGGTGACGATGATCTCCCGCAGCTTCTTGGAAATCTCCATGGCCTCGGCACGCTCTTTGGCGGCCTTTTCAGCGGCGGCCTTGTCGTTCATGCGCATGGTGTTCAGGTTGTCGGCGTTGGCTTCCACCGCCAGCTTGCGGGGCAGGAGGAAGTTGCGGGCGTAACCGTCGGATGCCTCAATGCACTGGCCCTTCTTGCCCTTGCCCTTGACGTCCTGTAAGAGAATGACTTTCATAGCTTGATACTCCTTATTTTCCGTAGTCCCGGAGGACAACTGTATTGGTAAATTACTGGTCCTGTCCGTCGGACAGCCCCGTGGCAATGCACAGGACCGCCGCCACCGGCAGGATGAAGAATCCCAGCACACCGCCCAGCGTCAGGCCGCCGATGGCCAGGGAACAACCGGCTGCCGCCAGACACAAAAGGCCTGCCAGCATCCATTTCAGATTGGTTTTCATAATTTTTTGTCCGTCTCCTCGTTTTGAGATTCTGTATGAGAGGAATCGTCCGGAGGGGGCTTGTCGCCCTCGCCGGTGAAGCCGGTGCCGAAGCAAATCACCGCCACAAGGGGCAAAACATAGACGCCCAGGAACAACAGCACCGTGCTGCGGTCAGCAGAGCCGAATACAAGGCACCAGACGGCGGCCACGCCCAGAAAGATTCCCAGCAGCATCCACTTCAAATCACGGTTCATGCCATCACTCCTCAAAGTATTTGTCAATGGACGCGATCAACTCGTGGAGCACGGTGTTCATATCCTTGCCGGTGATCTGACAGCCCGCCGTGGCCGCGTTGCCGCCGCCGCCCAGGGGCTCCAGAATCATCTGCACATTGGTGTCACCGATGGAGCGGGCCGACATAATGACCCGTTCCCCATCAGGGTAGAGGACGAAAGAGGTGTTGATACCGGCGATGTTCAGCAGCTCGTCGGAAGCCTGGGCCGCAATGGTGCGGCTGGCCGTGTAATCCAGTGCGGCAATGGCGATATCGCCCCGGTAGAGCCGGGCCCGCTGGATGATCTGATAGCGCTGCAATGTATCTTTCAGGTTGTTCTGGAACAGTTTCTTTACGTCCACCGTATCCGCGCCGGTACGCCGCAGGAAAGCGGCGGCCTCAAAGGTCCGGGCGCCGGTGCGGACAGAAAAGTTCTTGGTATCCAGCACAATACCGGCCAGCAGGGCTTGGGCTTCGCCGGGCAAAATGTCCTTGGAATCGATGGCGTATTGCAGCAGCTCCGTCACCAGTTCCGAAGCGGAAGAAGCATACGTCTCGTGGAGGTTCAGCACCACCTGCTCAATATAGTCGGCAGCCCGGCGGTGATGGTCAATGACGGCCACACGGGGAATGGACTCCAGCAGGGGCTTCGATTCCACCTGATCAGGCCGGTTGGTGTCCACCACAATCAGCAGACTTCGGGAGTCGGCCAGCAGCATGGCGTCATCCGGCGTCATAAAGGCGTCGGCATACTCCGGCAGCTGTTCCAGCTGGGCAATGAGCTCCTTGGCGGCGTTAACCTGCCGGTCAATGACAATGTGGGGCTGCTTGCCCTTTTTGCGGCACAGGCACACCACACCGGCGGCAGCGCCCACGGCGTCAATGTCGGCGTTTTTGTGGCCCATGACGAAGACTTCGCTGGACTGGGCGATCAGCTCTGAGAGGGAATTGGCAATGACGCGGGATTTGACCTTGGTGCGCCGTTCCGTCTCCTTGGTTTTGCCGCCATAGAACGTGAAGTTGTACCGGTCCTTGATGACGGCCTGATCGCCGCCGCGGCTCAGAGACATCTCAATACTCAGGGAGGCAAAACTGTAGTTTTCGGCAAACGTCGCGCCGTCCTTGCCAAAGCCCAGGGACAGCGTGGCGGCAATACCCGAGGGGTTCACCACCTCCCGGATGGATTCCAGAATGGAGAACTTGTCTTCCACGAATTTGGGCAGGTCCTTGGCCTCAAAGAGGAACAAATACCGGTTGCGCTCCAGCTTCCGCAGAAGGCCGTCCACACTGTCGGTCCAGGCTGAAAGGCGGTTGTCAATGGCGGCGTTGATGGAGGACACCACGCCGTCGGGCAGGTTGCTGACCAATTCGTCGTAGTTGTCCACCAACAGAATGGATACGATGGGACGGGAACGGATATACTCGTCCCGGACCTGCAACAGCTCCGTCATGTCCACCAGATAGATGGTGGCCAAAAACAGGGACGGGTCATACTGGTCGGAGTGGATCTGACTGCCCAATACCCGGTAGCGGCGATTGCCCAAAGCGTAGTCGCCGGGGCATTCGGGCTTACCCTCGGCCAGCCAGCGGATGGACAGCTTGGGCAGCACCGTCTCCAGCTTGGGACTAAAGGTGGAGGGCTTGAGACCGGTCAACTGGTTGAAATGGTCGTTGGACCAGAATACCTCATTGTTGGCAATGGACACAATGGCCATGGGCAGGGGCAGTTCGTCCCGCAGGGCCGTATCCAGGGAGGCGGTGGTGGATTGAATGTACCGGAGAATTTCCTTTTTCTTCCGAGCCGTGGAAATCCGGAACAGTACCAGCATCACCGCCGTCACCGCCAGTTCCACACCGGCCAGCACATACTGGCCCATGAGGGCCGCTACGCCGGACAGGATCAGCAGAACCACAAAATAGAGGGGGGCGCCGGGCACCAAAAACCGCATAAACGGGTTGTTCACAAGCCTTCACACCTTTCTCTTCCCGGGGATCATCTGCACAGGGTACAGATAGATTGTATTATAGCAAAAATCCTAGTAAAACTCAATGGAAACTGTCTGAAAATCCGTGGGATTTTCCGGGCTGCCGGCGGTGGTTCCGGGGCGCCGGAGAAAAATGTGTATACTTTTTCCCCCTGTTGTGGTATACTGTATCATACGGATCGCTTTTGCAGCGACATGGATTGTGCGTTATGCGCCCCAACGGCGCATTTCAATAGAGACTGTACGTTTTTATGAATATGGCGCGGCGTGGAAACAGGCGGGCGTCCGGTGACGGAGAAACGGGGCCGATTACCGGGATGAACGGGTGTCTTGGTTTTTGTGCGCTTTTTTGGCCATATTCCATGGGTTATAGTCCCTGATTTGCGAAAAAACGCAGCCGGTTTTTTCACCGGTTTTACCACCGACGCCTGCCGGTACAAGCCGCCGGAGGCGTGATTTTAAAGGAGAAGTGATTATCATTGGCTGAAAAACTGAAAATTATCCCCCTTGGCGGTCTCGACGAGATCGG
>DVJJ01000086.1 GCA_018716875.1 Candidatus Avoscillospira avistercoris | reverse complement strand
AAATATAGTGCCGATGTACAAAGAAACGACAGGAGGATGTAGCGGGTATTGCGCTTGAAAATGGGCATGGTGGTGGAACGGTACTCCTGTATCAGCAGCAGCATGGATACCGCCAGATAGAGCACCACCCACACCAAACCCGCCACAATGATCCACGGCAAAAGCCAGTATCGTCCATCGACCACGGCGTAAAAAACGTCGGGAAAGTAGAAAATCAGGCTGAGCAACGCCGGTACGGCGGCGGCAATCCGCAGCTGTCTCGACCGGCGGCGCAAGGCGCTGATCATGGTCAATTCCAGGGCCGCGTAGAAGGCAAACAGCGGAAACAGCGTCCGGCCCAGCGCCACCAGGTAGCCCAGCTGCCCCAACGGCAGCGGCAGATATTGCAGCCAGACCTGCAAATCTGTCAGCAAAAAGAGGAAGACCGATTCCCGGGCCGCCGTACCGCCCATTTTGGCAATGTAGATCACGATGCCGGACAACATGACCAGATTGGAAACGTTCATACCCAAGAGATACACAGCCAGGGAATCCCGCCGCCGGGCGGCCACGTAGATGGATGTCAGCAAGCAAAGCAACAGTACAATAATCAGCATGGAATTCCCTCCCACGAATCGTGTGATACCGGTTTTTTATTATACTGCCGCCGTACTTCTATGGCAAGCCGGGGCTCCGCCTCAAACGGAGCCCCGGCGGGGTGGTAGCACGGAAAAGTTACGATTTACTTGGCGCTGTAGGCGTCATAGGCGGCCTGCATCACATCGAACAGGACGTAGTTCTCCACAGGGACTTCCTCGGTAACGGTGCCGTTGTTGAGGAAGACCTGCTGCTGGGCCTCATAGTAGCCGCGGATGGTATCAAAATCACCCATGCAATCCACGGTGCCCTGCCAGTTGCCCTCACCGGTGGCGGCCAGCATGGTGTCCTCGGGGGCGTCCAGCTTGGCGGCCAGCATCTTGGCGACTTCATCGATGTTCTCAGCGCGGTAGACCTGAGCCTTCAGAATGGCCTGGCTGAACCGAACCAGAATGTCCTGGTTGGCAGAGGCGTACTCGCTGGTGCAGATGAAGCTGGAGGGGAAAGCGGCCTGGTCGGTGTAATCGTTGTTGGTGCCCAGAACCAGGTAGTCATCGCCCATGGCTTCCGCCAGGGTGACGGTGTTGGGGGACCAGGTGGCGGCGGCGTCGATCTGGCCGGAAACCAGAGCGGCCGTCATGCCTTCTACGTTCATTTCCACCGTGTTGATGTCGGCTTCGGTAAGGCCGGCGTCTTGCAGCACGAACTGCAAAATGATCTGAGAGGAGGTGCCGGTGGCTACGGCCACGGTCTTGCCCTTCAAATCGGCGGCGGATTCAATGCCCTTGGCCTTGTTGGCAACCACGGCGTCAGCCTGGGACAGCTGATCGAAGGCAAACACAGCAGCGTCGCCCTGGATGCACAGGGAGTGGGCGCCGTGGCCGATCTGAGAGATATCGATATCGCCGGAGGCCATGGCGGAAATCTCAGCAGGACCGCCGGAGAACTGATAGGGCTCCACAGTCAGGCCCACTTCCTCAAAGTAGCCCTGCTCCATGGCCGTGAACAGGCTGGAGGCGGAGCCCAGGTTGGGCATATAGGCCACGCGGACGGTGGCAGGCTCATAGGTGGGCGTTTCCTCCGTGCTGCCGGTATCCTCGGTATCAGTGGTTTCCGGGGTGGTTTCCGGAGTGGTGTCGGTGGTTTCCGGAGTGGTTTCCGGGGTGGTGTCCTCGGCGGTCTTGGAGCCGCAGGCGCCAAGGGACAGGACCATGGTCAGAGCCAGTGCAAGCGCGAGTAACTTCTTTTTCATGTAGGTTCCTCCTTAAACTTATATGTCGGATGGATTGTACATCCGCTGGCAACATTATTTCCGTACGGACAGATACTCCTGATACACCTGGCTCCAAATATGGTTTTTCAGCTCCAGGAATCGGGGGCTCATCTTGGTTTCCTGATCGCGGGGGTGGGGAATGTCGATATCGACAATTTCCTTGACCCGGCCGGGGCGGGCACACATGATGACCACGCGCTGGGCCAGAATGATGGCTTCCTCCACATCGTGAGTGATGAAGAAGCAGGTCTTCTGCTCCTTTTCCCAGGTGTTTAGCAACTCCTGTTGCAGCTGGGTGCGGGTCTGCGCGTCCAACGCGCCGAAGGGTTCATCCATCAGCAGGACCTTGGGGTTGACGGCGTAGGCCCTGGCAATGGCCACACGCTGTTTCATACCGCCGGACAGCTCCTTGGGATACGCTTTGGCAAAGCTCTCCAGGTCCACCATCTTCAAATACTTGTGGGCCAGCTCAGCGCGTTCCTCGGGGCCTTTGCCCTGGAGTTTCAGACCGAATTCCACGTTCTTTTCCACAGTGAGCCAGGGGAACAGGGCGTACTGCTGGAACACAATGCCGCGGTCGGGGCCGGGACCTTCCACCGGCTTACCGTCCACCAGTACCTGGCCCTCGGTGGGCGTTTCCAGACCGCCGATGATATTCAACAGTGTGGATTTGCCGCAGCCGGAGGGACCGACCACACAGATAAATTCGTTTTCGTGAATGTCCATGTCCACGCCGTTGAGGGCGACCATTTCACCGTTGCGTGTCTCGAACTTTTTGACCACATGATCGATGTGGACCTTTACTGCTGAATTGTTTCCTGCCATCCCGTTAACCTTCTTTCCAGGAATTTTACAATTTTCTCAAAGCAAATACCCAGCACACCCAGGAGAATGATACCCATAAGCACCACATCCATCTGGAAATAGCCGTTGGCCTGCTGGATCATCATGCCGATGCCCTTGTCGCCGCCGACGATTTCCGACGCCATCAGGGTGGTCAGGGAGGTGGACAGGCCCAGGCGGGCAGCCACCAGAATAAACGGTGTGGACGCCGGGATGGTGACGCGGAAGAAAATATCCCGCTGCCGTGCGCCCAGAACGCGGGCGGCCTTGATGAGGGTGGTATCCACATTGCGGACACCCTGATAGATGGTGACCACCATGACCAGAAACGACGCGATATAGATGACGGTGATCTTGCCGGTCTGGCCAACGCCCAATGCCACAGTAATCAGGTAGACGTAGGCCAGGGGCGGAATGTTGCGGATGAACTGAATCCAGGGCTCCACCACATGGCGGAAGGGATCGTACCAAGCCATGAGGAACGCTACAGGAATCGCGGTGATAAACGCGCAGGCAAAGCCGATGAGGACACGGGACAAACTGGCCCAGATGTGTCCCCACAGAACACCGCTGGAGGCTTTATCCACCAGTGCGTTCACAACCTGAATGGGATCTGCAAACACATAGGACCACTTGGCTGAGGCAAACAGCCAGAGCAGAATCGCCACTCCCAGAGAGATCAGGAGCCAAACCCAATTGGGGAGCTTACTCCAAACAGAGGATTTTTTCAGTCTCATGGTATCGAGCCTCCTTTTGATGGCTCCAGTATATCAGACAATGTTCCTTGGAAAAAGTATGAAGTTTTCTCCACCTTTTTCCCGGGAAAAATGGCAGGAGCATCGTCTGTGAAATGACAGACGATGCTCCTGATTTGGTTTCAGAACAAGCGGGCTATGGACGGCAGCGCCGGGCCCAGCAGCGGGGCGCACCAGCTGCGGAACGCGTCGGTCACATCCGTGCCGTCGGCGGTGAGGTACTCGGTCGGCAAGGTTCTCTCCCCCAGCATGACCTCCTCAATGGGAATCAAGAAGGTTTCGCAGGCGTAGCCGGGGCCGTTCAAACGCCGCAGACCCACCATTTTGCCGCTCTCCCCTGCCAGGGCCGCCCGGCAGGCCACCCGGGCCACCTCTTCGGCCTCGGCGGCATCCACCGGCGACTGCCAGGCAATGGAGGCCCGGGCCAAAATCCCCGGCTTTTCGCTTCTGGCCTTGATGCCCAGCCGCCGGACAATGGTCTGGGCCAGATGGGCCGAAACATCACCGAAATAGGTGGACCGGCCCGTCTGGAAAATGGGCGGTACAATGGGCGTACCGTCGGCTTTCCGCAGTCCCTCGCTGGCCACCACCACCACGCCGCCCAGGCGGTGATACAAGGCGGACACCCGGTCGAGAAATTCCTCCTCGTCAAACGCACGCTCCGGCGGATACAGCAGATGGGGGCCGTCGCCGTCCTGTTCTCTGGCCAGGGCGGCGGAGACGGTGGTCCACCCGGCATTGCGGCCCAGGGCCTCCAGCACCACCACATGGATGGGCAGGCTCCGCACATCCACCGCCAGCTCCCGCACGGTACCGGCCATGTACCGGGCCACGCTGCCGAAGCCGGGGCAATGGTCCGTAACGGCGATGTCGTTGTCCATGGTCTTGGGGATGCCCATAACAAAAATCCCCTTGTCCCGGCAGACGGCAGCCAACTTGCCGCAGGCGTCCATGGTACCGTTGCCGCCGTTCATCAAAACGTATCGAATGTGATGCCGCTGTAAGATTTCGGCCATTTTTTCGTAGTCCTCCGGCTCCAGAGCGTCCCGGGAGGTGCCGATGGCCGTGGCCGGCGTATGGCGCAGCCGTTGCAGCTGGTCCTCCGGAACGGCGCCAAAGTCCAACGGTTCCTCCCGCAGCAAGCCGCCTGTCCCGCCTTTGGCGCCGAAAACCTGTCCCACGGCGCCGCTGCGCCGGGCCTCGTCCATGGCGCCGTACAGCGAACAGTTGAGAACCGCGGTGGGGCCGCCGCCGTGGATGATGATGAGATTGTCCATAAGCCGTCCCTCCTTATAATCCAGAACCAGTATAGCCCCGGCTCCGCCGGTTGAAAAGGTGGAATTATCATCATACTTCCCCATTGGCAAATACACATCGCTCCGTGTATTGTAGCAGTGATTGGCCCCCCTCTCTACGATATGGAACAGGGCCGCATCCTTCCCATCCCCCCTGTCGGATAATTTGTACACCCGTTCAGACTGAGTGATTTTGCGACTGTTCATTGTTTATCCCCCGTAACCTCAGCCCTGCCGTTTCCGTCTTAAAGAGTAGATAGAAAGGAGGCGTCCCATGGACGACGAAGCAATTTTAACGCTATTTTTTGCGCGGAATCAGGAGGCCATCCGGGAGACCGACCGCAAGTACGGCGCCTATTGCCGGCGAATCTCCCAACAGATTCTCGGAAGCCGGGAAGACGCGGAGGAATGTGTCAACGACACATGGTTACAGGCGTGGAACAAGATTCCGCCCCAGCGGCCACAGTGTTTTCAGGCGTTTCTCGGACGCATTGCCCGCAATCTGAGCCTGGACCGCTGGGACCGCCGCCAAGCGAAAAAACGGGGCGGCGGTCAGACCCAGATACTGCTTTCGGAGTTGGAAGCGTGCCTGCCGTCATCGGATTTGCCGGAGCAGCGGCTGGAAGAACAGGAATTGGGCAACGTTTTAAGCCGGTGGTTGTTCCAGCAGCCGGAAAAAAACCGGGTGGCCTTTGTCCGGCGGTATTGGTACGCCGATTCTCTGGCGGAGACGGCGGCACGGATTGGTTGCAGTACCGGCGCGGCCAAGTCTCTGCTCCACCGGATGCGGCGCAATCTCCGGGACTATTTAGAAAAGGAAGGTGCATGGAAATGACATCCAAGGAGTTTTTGCGGGGCATCGGCGCGCTGGATTCCGCGCTGGTGGAGGAAGCGGAAACGTATCAGGCGTCCCCGTCCCGCCATTGGGTCCGCTGGGTCGCGGTGGCGGCCTGCATAGCCATTGCAGCGGCGGTGTCCTGGAAGATGCTGCCCCGTCTGACCACGGAAACGAAGGAAACGCCGCCGCCGCAAAGTCCTGTGACGACGCCGGACAGAAACCACGGAGATGGCGCGGCCATCGCGCCCGAAGATACCGAAGACACTGCGGCAACGGAGTATCCGGCCGGTGAAACCCTGGGCGGCGTGGCCCTGGGTATGACCCAGGAGGAAGTGGAGGCCGTTCTGGGCAGCGATTACGACGCCACCGAACCCAGAGAGCAGGCGGAGAACTACACGGACCTCTGCTGGTACTATCCGGAGATCAATGTACGCTTTGTGAACGAGGGCGCGGGCTGGTTCGTGCAGGAACTCTATGTACAGGCGGGCAGCAGTCTGACCCTCTCCACCGGCATCGGCGTCGACTCCACCCGGGAGGAGATTCTCGCGGCGTATCCCGACGCCGATGTTGCCGAGGATACCGGTCTCTGGTCGGCCCATATGCAGTATGGGGACAGTGGCCTTTGGATTTTTCTGGACACAGAAAATGGAACTTCTATTCGTCTTGCCGCCCTGTCGCCGGGGGCAGCGGATTTGCTGACCAATACATCCATCGGCGGGCTGACATTGGGATTCAGCCGGGAGATGGTGGAGAACGTTCTCGGTACCGATTACGAAGCCTCCGCCGTCACGGAGCTGCGAACGAATTTTAAGGCCGTTACCTGGCGCTATCCGGGCGCAGATTTGCGGTTTGCCGATACGGGAGACGGCTGGTTCCTCAATCAGATCAGCCTGTCTGACGGCAGTATGCGGACGGAACCTTCCGACCCGATCAGCCCATCACCCGAGCCGAAGCCATGAGTATGGTCAACCGGGTGCTGCACCGGCTGCCGGAAACCAGCGACGATCTGCTGCCGGATATGGCGGTCTGGCCTGACAATCTGCCGGAAGACTGGTACTATCTGACTGTGCAGGAGGCCACCAATACCCATGCCTATATTCAAAAGGGTGATCTGTACGAGACCTGGACGCAGCGGTTGGATGATCCGGACTGGAGTCAATACCAATGACTGTACGTTTCCCCTAACAGTCGTATCCCCGGAATTTTAGAGACGCCCCTCTCCCCTTTGCCTTCAGCCAAGGGGAGAGGGTGATACCGCCAACAAGCTGCCTAGCCCAGCAGCTTGCCGTCAATCGTGCCGCTCTCCTCCAGCGTCGGAAGGAAGTCGCTGGTGTCGGCGCCAGTCACAGGCTCGATGGCATCGGCAAAGGCAGCCAGCCACACCACGTCCATGCACGCCACATCGTGTGTGGCCTGATTGGCCCGGATCTCGGTAGACAGCTTGTCGTACATTCCGGTATAGGCCACGGCGTCAATGATGACCTCACAGCCGGTCTCCTCCTGGAACACAGCGGCGGTCTCTTTGGCCAGAGCCTCCGCAGGAGAGCCGCTCTCCACCAGTACCGTAATGCTGCTTCCCGCTCCGGTATCGCGCTCCTTGTCCCCGGTGGTCTCTTTGGAACCACAGGCGCCCATGGTGGTCATCATGGCCACGGCAAGCACAAAACTGACGATCCGTTTTTTCATTTTTCGCTCTTCCTTTCAATATAATTTTACAGTTGATTGTCCGGTGCAGCTCAATGTGGAACGGGTTCCATATTGAAGAATTTATATTGCAACATGGAACCCGTTCCACATTGCAATAGACTCTCTGCCCGATTGTCTTCATTATAAGCCCCATGGCTTTCAAGTTAATCTTTTTTTGATGATTTTTGTTTTTTTGTGCACATTATAAAACGATCATCCCGGTAATTTGTTAAATATTCCATTACCGCGTTGTATGCCCTCTTCTATCAGTAAAGAGCACCTGGCCGACCTGAAAGCTACCGCACAAGTATTGAG
>DVJJ01000085.1 GCA_018716875.1 Candidatus Avoscillospira avistercoris | reverse complement strand
CAGGCAGCGGATTTTCTGGCGGCAATTTCATCCTGATACTGGATGACCTTTTCCTTGGTCAGCCGGAAGCCGAAGAGCATCAGCAGGGCGGCCACCACCAGCGCGATAGCGGGAACAATCATAAAGGCCAGGCAGATGGCCTTTTCCAGCTCGGGGGCCACGTTGTTCAGGTCCACGGCGTCAGCCTCGAAGTGGGCCACGGCCAGACAGGCGGGAATGACGATACCGCGGGCCAGGACGCCCAGCTTCAGGGGCACATTCTGGAGACCGGAGATCCAGCCGGTGGCGTTCTTGCCGGTCTTCCACTCGGCGTAAATGATGGTATCCGCATAGAGGGCCGGGGTCAGGGAGTAGGCCACACCGTAGCCCAGCTGCGCCAGGGACATAAGGACAATAACCACATTGACGCTGCCATACAGGAAGTTGGCAGCCACCAGCACCACGGCCATGATAAAGAACATACCAATCACGGTGCTGCGGGAGCTGAACTTTTTGGCCAGATTCTTGGCGGCATAGGAGCCGACCACACAGAAGATATTGGAAATCAGAATGTACAGGGGCGTCAGGTCTTCATTTTTGGCAATATACATGAAGTAATAAGCAGCGGAACCGGCGACGACAAAGTTAAACAGGAACTTTGCCAGGTCCGCCAGCATCAGGGCCATCAGAGGGGGATTCTGGACGAGAGCCTTGAGCAGACCGCCCTTCTGCTTGTCCTGCTTCTGGATTTTGGCTTTGGCGGCGTCCACGTCCTCCACGATTTCGTAGCCGTCGAACATCTTGAAGTGGGCATAGTACAGAGCCGCCATGACGCAGGCCAGGACGAAGGCCGTCGCGCCGTACTTGTTGGTCTCACCGACGATGCCCGCGAAGAAGGTGGCCAGCACCGGGCAGATATAGGAGAAAACCACCTTGGAGAAGTTGGCCCAGGCGCCGCGGGTGGAAGCCAGCTGGGCCCGCTCATCGGGCGTCTTACCGGCCACGGAGATCATGGCCACATTGGCCACATAGGGGAAATTCCAGGCCACGTGGCTGGAGACAAAGGCCAGCACGACGATGACGGCGGCCAGGGGTTCGGGGCCGATCTTGATAAACTGGAACGCGTACAGGAAAGGAATGATCCAGGGAACCATGACCAGCCAGGAGCGATACCGGCCCCATTTGCCGGGTTTGACGCTGTTGATAATGGCGCCGTAAATCCAGGACAGGCAGGCATCCACCGTGGTGGTGATGGTGCCGATCAGAGCCGCCGTGGCCGGGCTGAACTTGGCGAGATTGGTCAGGAAGATTTGGAAGTAGTAGCTTTCCACGTTGCTCATCAGGGTAAAGCCGCAGTCGCCTACGCCGTAGAACCGTTTCAGAGCCTTGCTGAGACCATTGCGTTTTTTGGTTGATGTACTCATGGTGCGCCTCCTCTTTTTTCCACAGCGAAGCCCGTGCCCCGCTGTAATGCTTGCTTTTATTATAGAGGGTTCCGCGGCGGTTACAATCCAGCAGGTGGGTGAATTCTGAGCGTAAAAAACTGAACGGTTTGCTCCGATGGAACGGCCCGTCCGGGCTGTTCATATTGCGATACGGTTGGACCTGTGTTACAATTTACCTACGGTTATCAGGAGGTGTCTCATGCAAAGCGTCTATATTGAGCAGCCATTAAAGCGGTATCTGTTGAATATGCAGGTGTTGGCCGATGAACTGGAAGCCCGCCAGCAGGACCATATATTTCACAATCGCAATGAAACCCCGGCCCTGGTGGGTATCCGGTTTTACCGCCGGAATCAGCGGCCCCAGGAACCATACGTCTATCTGGTTTTGCCGGAGGATATGGACCGGGATTTCCGCAGCTATGAGAACGTCCATTTTATTGTGTTCGGCCGGACGGACCTGCACAATTTTTCCTTTTCCTCCTCCCTGCTCTCCATGTCCGAGGACTGTGATCCGTTGGAGGTCTACAACGAAATCCAGCAGATTTTTGACAAATACCACCTCTGGTCCAAGTCGCTCCAGTGGTCCCTGCAAAGCCAGACGCCTTTGATCAAAATGCTGGAGGTCAGCCGGGAAGTTTTTGAGAACCCCGTTTTTATCCATGATACAGACTTTTATATTCTGGCCTGTCCCCGGTGGGTGGAGGGTATGCTCCACTGGGAAAAGGAGCCTCGCACCGGACGGGACATGGTGCCCCTGGACCTGATCAACGAGTTCAAGCTGGACCAGGAGTATCTGAGCACCCTGGTGGAGCGCCGCGTGTCCATGTTTTCGGCAGCCATCCGGGGATATCGGATTCTGTATGCCAATCTGTGGAACGGCGACCGGTACGATGGCCGTGTCTGCGTGGACGAGCTGGAACGGCCCCTGCGGAAAAGCGACTATCTCCATTTGACGTACCTCTCGGAAATGCTGGCCCTGAGCCTGTCCCATCAAAAGCTCCTGTGGCGGTCGTTGGACAGCGATTTGGACCGGTTTCTGTCCCAAGCTCTGGACGGCAGCAACATGGACTATCAGGACCAGCAGGCCCATCTGCGGTATCTGTCCTGGGATGTCAACGATACCTATATTGTGCTGAAAATCACGCCGGAGAGCGCCCAGATTGGCAATATCACCCCGGCGGGTCTCTTTGGGTATATCGAAGCCCAGATCACCGAGGGCCGCGCCCTGCTGTACCGTCAGGACATTGCGGTGGTGGTCAATCTGACGGCGGCCCAGACCACCACGGCGGCCATTCTCAGCGGTCTGGCTTATATTCTGCGGGAGGGTTTGTTCCGCATGGGCGTCAGTACAGAGCTGACCAGCTTTGCCGATCTCCACGACGGCTATACCCAAGCCAGCGTGGCGCTGCGGTGCGGCAAATCCAGCGGCAGCATGCTTTGGTATTACCATTTTGAGGACTACGCCCTGGACTATCTGCTGGACTGCGGCCGCCGTCAGATTCAGCCCCGCCTGCTGGGTTCGGAAAAGCTGCGGCGGCTCCAGGCCTACGACGCGGAAAATAATACGGAGCTGTATCACACGCTGGAAGTGTATTTGCAGCTGGAGCGGAATGTGGTGCAGACAGCAAAGACGCTGTTTATCCACCGCAGTACCCTGTTTTACCGGCTGGACCGCATCCGGAAGCTGGTGGAGCTGGACCTGAACAAGGAATCGGAGCGCTTGTATCTCCAGCTTTCCTTTCTGCTCAATCGAATGGAGCCTTGAGACAGCAGCAGCCCGTCCTGGAAAACACCAGGGCGGGCTGTTTTTCTTTTTTATTGCAACACTTTCCCGTTGCCATTCGTTATCCAAGCAGAAAGGAGGCAGGAACCATTGTGGGAAGCGTTATACGAAACGTATCAAAAAGAGTTATTGGCCTATGGTACCCGCATGAGCGGCAGCGAGACCCTGGCGGAAGATTTGGTGCAGGAAACCTTTATCAAGGCCCTGACCCACGCCGATACGGTAATAGATTTGTCACCCAATCAGCAGCGGGCCTGGCTTTACCGCACCTTCAAAAACCTGTTTTTTGACCGCTGCCGTCGGGCCGTTCTGGAGCAGGAAACGCTGCACAGCATCCAACCGCAAATGACAGCATCCTTTGATTTTCAAGGAGCAGAAACCGCCATGCTGCTGCAAAGCGTTGCCCCACAGGACCGGCTGCTGTTTCAGCTCCGTTATATGGACGGTTACACCGCCCAGGAACTATCCCAAATGCTGAACATACCCGCCGGTACCATCCGGTCCCGGCTGTCCCGCTGCCGGGCGTATCTGAAAGAACAATTACAGAAATGATGGAGGAATTGAACATGGCGAAAAAGTTAATGGTCAACTGTGCAATCTGTGACGCCAGAAACATGCAGGCGGAAAACTACACCCATTACGAGACAATCACCATCCACAGCGCCACCCTGCTCACCAGTCCGGCGGGAAAAGCGGCCATGAGCCAACTGCCCGTTGTCCTCGACTGTGCCAATGTGGTGGAAGTGGCGGGGGACGCCAATTTGCGCACCTTCAACGGCAGTCACGAAATCCACAGCCGGGATTCCATTTCCCAGTCCAACTATTATCTGATGGTCAATGGTGTGCTGACCATCCACCCCGGTACCCAGAAACAGCTGGCGTCCTGCGTGGGCATCTCGGTCAACGGTTCTCTGACCTGTCCGGAAAGCATTTATGCAACCCTCTCCAATGTCACGGTGAACGGCTCTACTACCTGCTATCCCGATGGGGCAATTGTGCTCAAACGGAATGCGGTCATTGACAAGCTGTTTGCACGCCGGGCAAAACACAGCCTGTATTGGTCTGCCAAACGCATGATTATGGTCGATCCCCAGTTGGATGGCGCCGCTTTGCGCAGCAAAGGTGCTTCCTTCTGTGCCCAGGAAGTGATTCTTGCACAGTCCAAGGTGGAGGAATTGGTGGACCTGATTGAGGAACAAACCCAACTTATCATCGTCCCCGACCATACAGCCGTTGTGCTGGATGACATTACGCTGGATGACAGCACCTTGGAGCGCTACGGCAAAAAGCTGTATGTCATTGGAGATGTGACCGTACCCGAACAGGGCGGCGCCTGGACCGGGCTGGAATACCTGAACGTTCAGGGAGATATTACGGTATCACAGGAGCACAAAGAAGCTCTGCTGTCCGTTTTGACCGAGGTTTCCGGAGAGGTGAAACTGGCGCGGCCCAAGGGTGCCGTTTTGGAGAACAAGCCCTATGTGAAGATTACCAAATGGATGTTGGAGCAGCAGCCCACGGGGCTCCAGGTCCGCGATTGCGCCATGGTGCAGATTGCCGATGACATTCCCAAACAGTGGATTGTGGAACGGCTGCATATCGTAGACTGTGCCATTGTGAAATGCAGCGAGGCGCTGGAGGATGCCGTGACCATGATCTGTGAGGATGTGGGGAGTATCGGCCCAGTTGGCGGCGGCGAGGACCAAAGCATTGGTGGTACCATCAACGCTGTCCTTGGGGGCATCCATGGACTACTGGATACCAAAGTCATCAATGCAGCGCAGTATATGCTGTAAAAGCATCCGTTAGCAGATCGTATCAACAGTATATCAGGCCCTCCGGCTGTGCCGGGGGGCCTTGCTTGCTGCTGGTTTCTGTTTTGGGGCAGCAAAAAGCGCGGCCTGGTACCTACCAAACCGCGAAAAACCGCTTGCACTCTGCGACAACATGGGCTAAAATAACAGTAAGGCGAATAATCAGGGCAGGTCATGAGGTGCTGCAACACCCCATGGCCCTATGCAGGAGAAGCGACCTCCCACACAGCAAGAAAACTTGCGCCATGCTCATTATACCGATTCTCCCGGCGTTTTACAAGGGATTTTCTCGATATGGGTTTGTGTGCTGTTGGGCTGTGCAGGGAATTTCCATACCTGCACGGCCTTTTTGTTCGCCCCGCAGAAGCCTGCGGGGGCTGGAATGTTTCCGCCCCCTGGGCCGTTCTGCCGGGCAGCATCCGCACACAAACCCGACTTTTTCGGGAAAGAGAGGAATTTGGTATGAAGAACTGCAGAAGAATCGTTGCCGCTCTGTTGGCCACGCTGATGTTGACCAGCATAGCGCCCGCCGCCCATGCGATGGAAGAGGAATGGGGCAAGGTCAACCACGTTTACCATCCAAACACCCCTGCCGAGACCTACACGCATGCCTACACCGACGTCACACCCGGCGCATGGTATTACGATGCCGTTATGACGCTGACGGAGGGCGGACTGCTTGGAGGCTATGGCGGCGGCAAGTTTGGGCCTGATGACAGTCTGACCCGTGCGCAGGTAAACATCCTCCGTTTCAGGCTGTACGGACAGAACGTGCCCAGTGACGATTGGGGCTTTGAATACAAGCCGCTGCAAGACAAAAATACGGCGTCCCGTGCCTTCGCCGCCATTACATTTATGTGGCAGATTGACCGCAAAGGCGGCACGAAACTCTTGACCGAATATGAAACCGCCCTCATCAAAGACGCTGGATATGGATTGGCATATGAAATCTCTTCTGACGGAATTCTTGCCTCTATGTGGGGCACCGTCTATGACAACTGGAGAGCCGCTCTTGCCGCTGGTAAGAACATCGAATACCGTGACTCCATCGATGACTTCCCCGACGCTGACACAATCCATCAGTGGATTGACGAAAACTACGAACTGATGGCGGCTGCGCTGTCCATGTCCGGCACCAAGGAAGAACTCACCGCCCGCTGTGAACAGCTGCTCCTTTATGCCTATAACCTCGGCATGATTGGCGGTGTGGACGACATTGGCACCCTGGACCCCTACGGCAGCTTGACCCGTGCACAGGTCAGCCAGATGTTGTTCAATGTCGGCTGGACTTACTCCGGCGCCATTAGCTATATGTACGGCTAATCGTCACC
>DVJJ01000084.1 GCA_018716875.1 Candidatus Avoscillospira avistercoris | reverse complement strand
CCTCCCCATTTCACTTCCTCGGGCGGAATGAATCCGCCCTCATTTCCCCGGCGGAAAGCTTCCGCCCCGCCCGGCCTTACCTGCCGGGAATTACTTTGCAGCCCCAAAGCGGCGGTGCCGCTTATTCAAATAACCATAACAATAATATGGAGGATCAGACTATGCGCGTTTCTGAAATCTTTGAAGAGAGAGCTGCCTTTTCCTTTGAGGTCTTCCCCCCCAAGACCGACGTGGGCATGGAGAAGCTCTGCGGCGAGGGCGGCGTGCTGGAAAAGCTGTACACCCTGAATCCCGACTATATCTCCTGCACCTACGGCGCCGGCGGCACCAACGTGGGCAAGAACCTGGAGGTGCTGGACAAGATCCAGAAGGACGGCAAGTGCACCCCCGTCACCCATTTCACCTGCATCGGTAACACCAAGGAAGGCATCAAGGAGCAGCTGCAGAACTACCTTGATCACGGCATCAACCACATGCTGGCCCTGCGTGGCGACCTGCCCTTCGGCTGGACCGGCACCGGCGGCGACCTGCACTACGCCACCGAGCTGGTGAAGTTCGTCCGTCAGGAGTTCGGCGACAAGTTCACCATCGCCGTGGCCGGCTCTCCCGAGGGCCACATTGCCTGCCGCAGCCTGGAGGCCGACATCGCCTTCCTGAAGCAGAAGCAGGACAACGGCGCCGACTACATCATGACCCAGCTGTGCTGGGATATGGACCAGTTCCGTTACTGGATGGACGCCATCCGCGCCGCCGGCATCTGGATGCCTGTGGACGTGGGCATCATGCCCGTGCTGGATATGGCCGCCACCATCAACATGGCCCTCAGCCGCAACGGCTGCGTCATGCCCCGTGAGCTGTGCGAGCTGATCTCCAAGCACTGGATCTTCCCCAACCCCTTCGACAAGGAACCCTTCGACGCCGCCGCCGCTCAGAAGAAGGCGGACTTCAAGGAGGCCGGCATCGAGTATACCATTCGCCAGATCGACGAGTACCGCGCCTGCGGCATCGACGGCATCCACCTGTATGCCCTCAACAAGTTCGAGGACGTGGCCCGGATTGCCAAGGAAGCCGGTATTATTGACCTGATCTGAGCATCCAAACCCAGCGGGCCGGGCGTCGTATGACTCCCGGCCCGTGAAAAGGAGCTTATACACATTATGGCAACACATACCATTGCCGTCGCCGGTAAAGGCGGCGTCGGCAAGACAACCATCTGCGGCATGATCATCGATCAGCTGGCAAAGCAGAAAAAAGGCCCCATCCTGGTGGTGGACGCCGACGCCAACTCCAACCTCAATGAGGTGTTGGGCGTCGAAGTGGAGACCACCCTGGGCTCCATCCGTGAGGAGATGGCCCAGGCAGAGCTTCACGGCTCCGTCCCCGCCGGTATGACCAAGCAGGATTACGCCGAAATGAAGTTCTCCGACGCTCTGGTGGAGGAGAAGGATTTCGACATGCTGGTCATGGGCCGCACCCAGGGCAAGGGGTGCTACTGCTACGTCAACGGCGTGCTCAAGGCCCAGGTGGACAAGTACGTCAACAACTATCGCTACATGGTCATTGACAACGAGGCGGGCCTGGAGCATATCAGCCGCGGCACGCTGCCCCATGTGGAAACCATGCTGCTGGTCAGCGATTGTTCCCGCCGGGGTATCCAGGCTGTGGCCCGCATCGCTGAAATGGTGGGCGAGCTGGAGCTGAAGCCCAACACCATGAAGCTTATCGTCAATCGTGCCCCCGGCGGCGTCCTCAACGACGCGGTCCGCGAGGAGATTGACAAGCATGGTCTCATTTTGGCCGGCGTTCTGCCCCAGGATGAGACGGTCTACGAGTATGACTGCGAAGGCAAGCCCAGCTCGAAGATCCCGGAGACGTCGCCGGTCAAGGTGGCGCTCCATCAACTCATGGAAGATCTTGATCTTTAAATACATTCAAAATTCTTAAGGGGGATAAACACTATGGCATTCGTTCCCAAGGTGCAGGCTTTCTCTGCCCATATCAATGCTGTGACGCTGGGCACCGGCGACAACAGCATCGTTCTTGGCGGTGGAAATACCCTGCCCTTCTACACCTTCGACGCTCCCACGGAGAACGCTCCCAAGGTCGGTATCGAGGTTTCTGACCTGGGTCTGGAGAACTTCCAGGCTCCCGGCTTCAAGGAGTTCTACGCTGGCTGCAACACCATGGCGGAGATGGCCAAGAAGGCCGAGACCGTGGAGGGTGCTTCCTTCATCGCTCTGTCCTTCGAGGGCGCCGATCCCAACGGCCACAACAAGTCCGTTGAGGAATGTGTCGCGCAGGCCAAGGAGGTCGCCGCTGTTGTGACCAAGCCTCTGGTTGTCATGGGCTGCAAGAACGCCGAGAAGGACGCCGCTCTGCTGGGCGCTCTGGCTGAGGCCCTCCAGGGCAAGAATGCTCTCTTTATGTCCGCTACCGAAGAGGATTACAAGTCCATCAGCGCCTCCGTCGCCATGGCTTACAGCCAGAAGGTCGGCGCCGAGTCCGCCGTGGACATCAACCTGGCCAAGCAGCTCAACGTCCTCATCAACCAGATGGGCGTGCCCGCCGGCAGCGTTGTGATGAACGTTGGTTCCGCCGGCGCCGGCTACGGCTTCGAGTACGTGTCCTCCACCCTGGACCGCGTCAAGGCCGCTGCCCTGGCTCAGAACGACAACATGCTGCAGATGCCCATCATTACTCCGATCTCCACTGAGACCTGGGGCCTGAAGGAATCCATCATGCCTGAGTCCGAGATGCCCGAGTGGGGCCCCGCCGAAGAGCGTGGCATTGAGATGGAAATCACCACCGCGGCTGCTTGCCTGGCTGGTGGTTCCGATGCTGTCATCCTGGCGCACCCCGCTTCCATCGCGGCTGTTACCAAGATGATCAACGCCCTTGTGTAATCAGGAAGGAGGATACATAGAATGGCTGTAAAAGGTCTCGATATTTTTAAGCTGTCTCCCAAGACGAACTGTAAGGAGTGCGGCAGCCCCACTTGTATGGCGTTCTGCATGAAGGTCGCCCAGGGTGCCATCTCTATCGATAAGTGCCCCCACATGAGTGCGGAGGCCATTGCTCTGCTGTCTGAGGCCACTGCACCTCCCATGAAGTCCCTGGAGGTCGGCGCCGGCGACAACGTCCACAAGCTGGGCGGTGAGACGGTCCTGTTCCGTCACGAGAAGACCTTGGTCTCCAAGAACCTGTTTGCTGTGCCCGTCTGCACCGGTATGGACGACGCCACTGTGGATGCCAAGCTGGCCGACATGGCTAAGATCGACTACGAGCGCATCGGCGAGCGTATGACCGTCGAGTTCGTGTATGTCAACTACGGCGGCGAGGGCGCCGACAAGTATGTGGCTCTGGTCAAGAAGGCCGCTGCCGCCAACCGCGCTCTGATCCTCAACTGCGCCGATGCCGACGTTGCCAAGGCCGCTCTGGCTGAGTGCAAGGACGGCAAGCCCATCCTGGTGGGCGCCAACAAGGACAACTGGGAAGCCATGAACGCTGTTGCCACCGAGGCCGGCGTGGTCCTGGGCGTCACCGGCGCTTCCCTGGAGGAGATGCATGACGTGCTGGCCGCTCTCGAGGGCGCCGGCAACAAGAACCTGGTTGCTGACGTCACCGGCGCCGACGCCAAGGAGACCTTCAAGAACGCCGTGCTGCTGCGCCGCTCCGCTCTGAAGGACGGCGACCGTACCTGCGGCTATCCCTCCATCGTCAACCTGGCCAAGGTTGCCAAGGGTGACCTGCACCTGCAGACCGCTCTGGCTTCCGTGTTCACCATCAAGTACGGCTCTATCATCGTTATGGAGACCATGACCTACGCCGAGGCTCTGCCCCTGTACGGCCTGCGTCAGAACGTCTACACCGATCCTCAGAAGCCCATGAAGGTGGCCCCCGGCATCTACCCCATCAACGGCGCTACCCCCGACGATCCCTGCATGATGACCGTCGACTTCGCCCTGACCTACTTCCTGGTTTCCGGCGAAATCGAGCGCTCCAAGGTGCCGATCAACCTGATCATCACCGACGCTTCCGGCATGTCCGTTCTGACTGCCTGGGCTGCCGGCAAGTTCTCCTCCTCCACCATCCAGAAGGACTTCGATGCCATGGACATCGCCGGTAAGATCAACAACCGGACCCTGGTCATCCCCGGCAAGGTCGCCGTTATGAAGGGCGAAATCGCCGACAAGCTGCCCGAGTGGAACGTGGTTGTCGGTACCCGCGAGGCCGTTGAGATCGTCAAGTTCCTGAAGGACGGCGAGCACATCAAGGCTGCCGAGGCTGTGGCTGCTGCCAAGCCCAAGGACGGTGCCAAGAAGGTGGAAGAGGTCAAGGAGGACGCTCCCATCGACTTCTCCAAGCTGGTGTACCCCGAGATCAAGGTTGTGCCTCAGGAAGTTACCTACAAGGGCCACAACCCCGAGTCCAAGAAGTTCGTCACCATCGGCGAGCGCATCCACTGCATCAGCCCCGTCATCCGCGAGGCCATGGCTACCTTCAATCCGGAGCCCATCCTCAAGCGTGCTGCGGAGCAGATCGCTGCCGGCGCTACCTACCTGGACGTCAACATCGGTCCTGCCGAGTCCAACGGCCCCGAGCTGATGACCTGGGCTGTCCGCCTGCTGCAGGAGAACTTCAACAACGTTCCCCTGGCTCTGGATACCGCCAACAAGAAGGCCATCGAGGCCGGTATTGCTGTGTACAACCGCAGCAACGGTAAGCCCATCGTCAACTCCGCTGACGCCGGCTCCCGTATCTCCTACATCGACCTGGCTGCCGCCAACGACGCCATTGTCATCGCCCTGTGCTCCGCCGACGGCATCGCCAAGGACAACGAGGAGCGCATGACCCACTGCCACCACATGCTGGATCGCGGCATGTCCCTGGGCATGGAGGCCGACGACCTGTGGTTCGACCCCCTGTTCCTGGTTGTCAAGGGCATGCAGGACAAGCAGATGGACGTGCTGAACGCCATCAAGCTGTTCTCCGACGAGGGCCTGAAGTCCACCGGCGGTCTGTCCAACAACTCCAACGGCGCTCCCAAGAACGTCCGTCCCATCATGGACTCCGCTCTGGTCGCCATGTGCATGATGCAGGGTCTGACCTCTGCTATTGTCAACCCCTGCGACCTGCGCCTGATGGAGACCATCAAGTCCTGCGATATCTTCAAGAACCACGAGCTGTACTCCGACTCCTACCTGGAGATCTGATTCGCTCAACCCATCAGTTCACGCATTGCCGCGGGGAACGGGCGGCGTAAGCCGCCTGTTCCCCGCGCTTTTTCCACATCCAGCTGGAAAACCCTGTGAATTGTTCTGTTTTGATAAGTAAGGAGGAAATAAACCATGAGTGTTTTAACCGATCTGATCTACGGCGGTTCCAATGCCGTCGCCGGTTTGACCGAAGGGGCTGTCAACGATGCCATTGCCAAGTATGGCGCCGACCGCAAGATCGTGTTTCCTGACACGGCCTATTATTTCCCCACCATCTACGCAGCCACCGGCGTCAAAGTGACGACTCTGGGCGATCTGCCCGCCTGTGTGGGCGTCCTCAAGAGCCTGATCTCCAACAAGGAGGACCTGGGTGAGGCCCTCAACGCGGGCCTGGCCACGGCAGTGGGTGCGGAGATCCTGGAAGCCCTCAAGTATGTGGAGGGCGGCGACCCCTATGCCAAGGAAACCGGCATCGGCTTTGTGCCGGACCCCATCATCCGCTCCCTGGGCGTGCCCCTGGTTACCGGCGATATCCCCGGCGTGGCCGTGGTCCTGGGCAAGGCCGCCGAAGCGTCCCAGGTGGCCGATGTGGTCAAGGATTACCAGTCCAAGGGCATTATGACCTTTATGATTGGCGACTGCATTGAGCAGGCTGCCGAGCAGGGCGTCAAGATGGGCCTGGAGCTCCGTGTGGTGCCCCTGGGCCATGATGTGACCTCCGTCATCCATGTGGTCACCGTAGCCATCCGTGCCGCCCTGATTTTTGGCAACGTCCAGCCCGGCGACCTCCAGGGCTTGCTGGCCTACACCAAGGAGCGTGTCCCGGCCTTCGTCAACACCTTTGGTGAGCTGAACAATGTTGTTGTCTCCGCTGGCGCCGGCGCCATTGCGCTGGGCTTCCCCGTCATCGTGGACGTGGACCTGGGCGAAAACCAGGTGCCCGGCGCTCTGGAGTCTGTCACCGACCATTCCATGACCGTAAAGCACTCCCTGGAGCTGCGGAACATCAAGATCAAGGTCAAGGAGCTGCCCATTCCCGTGGCCTTCGCCTCCGCTTTCGAGGGCGAGATCATCCGCAAAGCCGACATGCAGGTGGAGTTCTGGTCCGCCAAGAACACCACCTGTGAGCTGGTCACCATGCGGGAGCTGGACCAGGTGGAGGACCACAAGATCACTGTGGTTGGCCCCGATATCGACTCCGGCGAGACGGAATACGCTCTGGCGACCTATATCGAAGTGGCCGGTCCCAAGATGCAGAAGGACTTCGAGGCCGTTATCGAGCGGAAAATCCATGCCTGGTTCAATTACATGGAGGGCGTCATGCACACAGGCCAGCGGAACCAGTTCCGGATCCGTATCAGCAAGGACGCCTATGAAAAGGGCCTGCGGATGAAGCATTTTGCCGAGGTCCTGTATGTGATGATTATGGATGAGTTCGACGCCGTTGTGGATAAGTGCCAGGTTACCATGGTCACAGACCCGGTGGAGGCCAAGCGCATTCTGGATGAGGAGGCCATGCCTGCCTATAACGCCCGTGACGAGCGTCTGGCGTCTATGACCGACGAGAGCGTGGACCACTTCTATACCTGCACCTTGTGCCAGTCCTTTGCACCGGCCCATTGCTGCGTGGTTACCCCCGAGCGTCTGGGCCTCTGCGGCGCTGTGTCCTGGCTGGATGCCAAGGCCACCAAGGAGCTGAACGATGCCGGTCCCTCCCAGCCCATCAGCAAGGAAGGCTGCACCGACCCCATCAAGGGCTATTATCCCGATGTGGACCGCATGGTCAACGAGGCGTCCCATGGCGCGCTGGAGCATGTGAGCCTGTACTCCATCATGGAGGACCCCATGACCTCCTGCGGCTGCTTCGAGTGCATCTGCGGCATCGAGCCGGTGAGCAACGGCGTGGTCATCGTCAACCGCGAATTTGCCGGTATGACCCCCACGGGCATGACCTTCGGTGAGCTGGCCTCCATGACCGGCGGCGGCGTCCAGACCCCCGGCTTTATGGGCCATGGCCGCCACTTTATCTCCTCCAAGAAGTTCATGTACGCTGAGGGCGGCGTGGAGCGAATCGTCTGGATGCCCAAGGAGCTGAAAGACGATGTGGCAACTAAGCTTAACGCCACGGCCAAAGAGTTGTATGGAATCGACAACTTCACCGATATGATTGGTGATGAGACCATCTGTGAGGATGCCGAGAGTTTGTTGGCGTTCTTGCAGGAGAAGAACCATCCCGTCCTGGGTATGGACCCGCTGATGTAAGTGCAATAACCAATGGGGCGGGGGCAAGCCCCCGCCCTGCAGGTCAGACCATCGCCGCTGCATAACTATAAAAGTTTTTAATCAACTTTTTTTCAAAAAAGTTGCAGGGGTCCAGGGGGCAGCGCCCCCGGTCGCGCCTCGCAAGGCGCGAAATACCCGCCCCGCGCACGGGGCGAAATTCCCGCCCGCCGCAGCGGGCGAAACCCC
>DVJJ01000083.1 GCA_018716875.1 Candidatus Avoscillospira avistercoris | reverse complement strand
CGGACGGTGCTGGGCATGATCTACCGTTTCTTGAAAACGGGCCGTTTCAAGCGCATCCTGTTCCTGGTGGACCGCACCGCTCTGGGAGAGCAGGCATTGGATGTATTCAAAGAGGTCAAGCTGGAGGATTTGATGCCACTGGCGGACATCTATAACATTAAGGGACTGGAAGACAAAGAGATTGAGAGGGAGACCCGTATCCAGGTTGCCACCGTACAGGGAATGGTGAAGCGTATTCTCTACAATGACGGGGAAACCATGCCTGCAGTCAATGACTATGACCTGATTATCATAGATGAGGCTCACCGGGGCTATCTTCTGGACAAGGAGATGGGAGACACCGAACTTCTCTACCGGGATCAGCGGGATTACCAGAGCAAATACCGCAGTGTGATTGAGTATTTTGATGCGGTAAAAATCGCTCTGACTGCGACTCCTGCCCTCCAGACCACCGAGATTTTTGGCCAGCCGGTTTTCAAGTACACCTACCGTGAAGCGGTTATCGAGGGGTATCTGGTGGATCACGACGCTCCCCACGATCTCCATACCAAACTGCGGGATGAAGGCATCCACTACCAATCCGGCGATACCGTCACTGTCTACGATCCGGTGACCGGGGAGATCACCAACAGTGAACTGCTGAACGATGAACTCAACTTCGATGTAGAGCAGTTCAACAAGAAGGTTATTACCAGGCCCTTTAACGAGGCGGTGCTGGCCGAGATTGCCAAAGACATCGACCCCGAGAATCCAGACGAGCAGGGCAAAACGCTTATCTATGCCGTGGATGACCAACACGCCGACATGATTGTGGATATTCTGAAAAATATCTATGCCGAGTACGGTGTGGACAACGACGCCATTATGAAGATCACCGGCAGCGTGGGCGGCGGCAACCCCAAAAAGGTGCAGGAAGCCATCAAGCGGTTCAAGAATGAGCGATATCCCAGCATTGCCGTTACCGTGGATCTGCTGACCACCGGTATCGATGTGCCGGAGATCACCAATCTGGTGTTCCTGCGCCGGGTAAAATCCCGTATTCTGTTCGAGCAAATGCTGGGCCGTGCTACCCGCCTATGCCCCAAGATCCATAAGACCCACTTTGAGATTTATGACCCTGTTGGTGTCTATGAATCTTTAGAAGCGGTCAACACCATGAAACCGGTGGTTGCGAATCCATTGGCCTCCTTTGGTCAGTTGCTGGACGGTCTTGAGGTGCTGGAAGACGAAAAGCAGATCGCGTACCAGGTAGATCAGATCATAGCCAAACTTCAGCGGAAAAAGCGGAAGCTGGACGGAAAGACCATGGAGCATTTTGTCAGCATGACCGGCGGCATGGACCCCACCCAGTTTATCCAGCAGTTGGAACAGGAGCCGCCGCAGCAGGCTCGTAACCGCATTTTGGCCCATCGGGACCTCTTTGAACTGCTTGGAGAGACCCGGGCCAACGGCGGTCGCCCGGTGGTTATCTCTGACGCGCCGGATGAATTGGTCAGCCACACCCGTGGCTATGGTACCGGCAGTCGTCCGGAGGACTACCTGGACGCCTTCGCCGACTATGTAAAGACCCATATCAACGAAATTGCGGCGCTGAACATCGTCTGCACCCGGCCAAAGGAACTGACCCGGGCGAGCCTCAAAGATCTGCGTCTGACACTGGATCGGGAGGGCTTTACCACCCAGCAGCTCAACACCGCCATATCGGAGCTGACCAACGAGGAGATGGCGGCAGACATCATCAGTCTGATTCGCCGGTATGCCATTGGCTCCACCCTCATCAGCCACGAGGCCCGCATCCGCCGGGCAGTGGACAAACTGAAAAAAGCCCATAAATTCACTGCCATTGAGCAAAAGTGGATTGGCCGTATGGAAAAATACCTCATGGAGGAATCTGTCCTCAATATAAGCGTGTTTGATGAAGATACTCGTTTCAGAAGTGAGGGGGGATTCAAGAAAATCGACCGGATTTTCCAGAACAAGTTAGAGAACATCGTGCTGGAACTTAACGAATATCTGTACGATGATGGAGGAAGAAGCGCATGAACTATAACACCTATCCGTATGGGATTTTTAACCCACAGTATTTAAGCCAGTTCCAGACTCAACAGATGGAAGCGCAGAGAAACCTGGAACAGCAGAAAAACATTCATGATATGGTCAAGGCAATTTCTGATTTTTGCGAGGCAGCCCGAAAAGTGGATGCCGATTACCAGCAGACAGCTATGAACTTTTGCCTTGCCGAAGTATTGCGTCAGGCTGCTATCGATAACGGAGGAAACCGCACATGACCACGCAGGAAATCGTATCCAAGCTCTGGAACCTCTGCAATGTGCTGCGGGATGACGGCATCACCTATCACCAGTATGTCACCGAGCTTACTTACATTTTGTTTTTGAAGATGGCCAAGGAGACCGGCGCAGAAAGCCAGATTCCTGCCGCCTACCGCTGGGATGAACTCACTGCCAAAAGTGGTATTGAACTGAAAAAGTTCTATAAAGAGCTGCTCACCCATCTGGGCGAAAATTGCACCGGCCGGGTGCGGGAAATCTATCAGGGCTCTGCCACCAACATCGACGAGCCCAAGAACCTGGAAAAGATCATTACCACCATTGACGGCCTGGACTGGTACTCCGCCCGGGAAGAGGGGTTGGGTAACCTGTATGAAGGGCTGTTGGAGAAGAACGCCAACGAGAAAAAGTCCGGCGCGGGCCAGTACTTTACCCCTCGCGTCCTCATTGATGTGATGACCCAGCTGATGACGCCCCAGCCCGGCGAGCGGTGCAATGACCCTGCCTGTGGCACCTTCGGCTTTATGATTGCCGCCCATCGGTATGTCAAAGAACACACCGACGATTTTTACGATCTGGATGCAGATCAGGCGAAGTTTGAGCGGGAAGAGGCCTTCACCGGCTGTGAATTGGTTCACGACACCCACCGTTTGGCCCTGATGAATGCCATGTTGCACGACATCGACGGTCAGATTTTGCTGGCCGACACCCTGTCCAACCAGGGCAAAGCCCTCCACGACTTTGATTTGGTGCTCACCAATCCACCTTTCGGCACCAAGAAGGGCGGTGAGCGTGCCACCCGAGATGACTTCACCTTCCCCACCAGCAACAAGCAGCTGAACTTTCTCCAGCACATCTACCGCAGCCTGAAGGCCAACGGCAAGGCACGAGCTGCTGTGGTGCTGCCTGACAATGTGCTATTTGCCGACGGCGACGGCGAGAAGATCCGCTGCGACCTGATGGACAAGTGTGATCTGCATACCATTCTCCGCCTGCCCACCGGCATTTTCTACGCTCAGGGCGTCAAGACCAATGTGCTGTTTTTCATCCGGGGTAAGCGCGACAAAGGCAACACCAGGGAGGTCTGGTTCTACGACCTGCGCACCAATATGCCCAGCTTCGGCAAGACAACACCGCTGAAAAAAGAACACTTTGCAGGCTTTGAGAAGGCTTACGAGGCTGAGGATCGCCATGCCGTGCAGGATGAGCGGTGGAGCGTCTTTACCCGGGAACAGATTTCGGAAAAGGGCAACAGTCTGGACCTGGGCCTCATCCGGGACGATTCAGTGCTGGACTACAATGATCTGCCTGACCCGGCAGAGAGTGCAGAGGAAGCCGCCGCTAATTTGGAAGAGGCTGTTGATCTGCTGATGAGCGTGGTGAAGGAGATGCGTGCGCTGGAGGTGCGGGACTAATGGCGCGAGGAAAGAAAAAAGAAACCCTTACACCGGAAGAATGCTTGCAGGCGGCATTGGTGCCGGTGAGTGAACAGCCCTATAAGGTTCCGGATAATTGGTGTTGGGTGCCTTTACAGACAATCAATCAATATCAGTCATCAAGCATAGATCCTTCTAAACAGCCAGAGACTTTGTTTGAACTTTATAGTGTGCCGAGTAGTACAAATGATTATCCTGAAATCGTAATGGGCTGTGAAATTGGCTCCACCAAGCAAGCCGTTAAAAAAGATGATATCCTATTGTGCAAAATTAATCCACGAATCAACCGTGTATGGAAAGTTTCGCAACATACAGAAAACGCATTGCTCGCTTCTTCCGAGTGG
>DVJJ01000082.1 GCA_018716875.1 Candidatus Avoscillospira avistercoris | reverse complement strand
GACAAAGGACATAAGGATACGGTTCATACCGAAGATCATCACGGAGCCGATGGCCTGCATGATGACCGACGGAACGCCAATGGCCAGAATCAGTTTGAGGATGGACCAGCGGGGGCGGAAGCCGCGGAAGGAGAAGGAAAGTTCCTTATTGTGCCACAGATTGAAGACCAGAGCCAGAACGCAGGCCACGAACTGACCGAAGACCGTAGCCGCCGCCGCACCAGCAATGCCCATTTTCGGGAAGCCGAAATAGCCAAAAATCAAAATGGGGTCAAAAATAATATTGATGACCGCGCCCACACCCTGGGAAATCATGGTGTCCAGGGTCCGGCCCGTGGCCTGCAGCAGCCGCTCCAGGGTGATCTCAAAGAACTGGAAGCAGCACAGAATCAGGCAGATGGACACATAGGTGGTGCCGCCCTCAAAGATTTCGGGAATATCCGTCTGACTGGCTATAAAGGCACGGGAGCCGAAAATACCCACCAGGGTAAAGCCGATGACCACCAACGCGATGAGAAAAATACCGTTGAGGGCCACATGGCCGGCCTTTTTGTGGTCGCCCTCGCCCAGGCTGCGGGAGACCATGGAGTTGATGCCCACGCCGAGACCGGTGCTGAACGCGATCATTAATGTCTGCATGGGGAAGGCCAGCGAAACGGCTGTCAGGGCGTTTTCGCTGATTTTTGCCACATAGATGCTGTCCACCACATTGTATAAAGCCTGAATAATCATAGCGATGATCATAGGCAGGGCCATACTGAACAGCAGCTTGCCCACCGGCATGGTGCCCAGCTTTTCACTGTTGGAAGCGGGCGTCTGGTTGCTACGTTGTTGTTCCAATGTTTTTCTTAAACCTCGATTCTCTTTCATGTTGAAATAGCCATGGTTATTGTATCGGAAAATGTCGAAGCGGTCAATGGGCAGAGTGATATAGGCACTGAAAAAGAAATTGTGGAGTAATATTATAATGTATAGGGTAAGGCAGGAGTTCTTCCAACCCTGGCAGGAAATACGAAAAAGGCCGCCGTCCGCCACCTCTTAGGGGGTGGGGACGGCAGCCTTACGGCTTCGCCGTGGGGAGTGCGCCATCTGCGGATGGCGCTTGGGGACGCTGGGGGAGTTCACCCCGTGCGCGGGGCGGGGGTTTCGCTGGCTGCGGCCAGCGGGGGTTTCGCCCGCTGCGGCGGGCGACCGGGGCTCTGCCCCTGGACCCCGGATTTTTTTTGTAAAAAAATTCAGTAAAAACTTTAATTATGGTTATTCAGAGAATAACAGCTGCGCATAAGTAGGGAAGGGCCACCGCTGGGCCGGAATCAGCGTTTCCAGCAAATCGGCATCCCGCCGCAGAGCATCCATGTGGGAAAGCACCGTGTCATGATAGTACGCTGCCTGTTCGGTAATGGATTCCGGCAGCTGGTCCAGGCTGCGCTCCAGCAGTGCGGCGCCGCCGTGCAGACCTTCGGCCAGCGCCGTCAGCTGCCGGATAGTCTCCGTCTCCACCGCACAGCTGAGACCGGGGACCGCTGTCTGCTTGGACACCACCGCGTCCGTCAGCTCGTGGATATAGGACAGGGCCGTGGGCAGGATTTGCCGCCGGACCATATCCAGCGCCGTCTGGGCTTCGATGTGGATTTTCTTGCAGTAGGCTTCAAAGTGAATTTCGTTGCGGGCGCGGATTTCCGTTTCGGTGAACACGCCGTGGTTGGTGAAGAGAGCAACGTTCTCCGGCTTGAGGTAGACGCCGAAGGCTTCCGGCGCGCTGCGCAGGTTGGACAGGCCCCGGCGCTCCGCTTCCACAATCCAGGCGTCCTCGTAGCCGTTGCCGTTGAAGAGAATGCGGCTGTGCTCTTTCAAGGTCCGCACTACCAACGCGTGGAGGGCGGCGGTAAACTCTTCGGCCTGCTCCAGCTCGTCGGCAAACTTCCGCAGTTCCTCGGCCATGATGGTATTCAGGGCAATGTTGGGACCGGCAATGGACTGGGAGGAACCGGGCATCCGGAATTCAAACTTGTTGCCGGTGAAGGCCACCGGAGAGGTCCGGTTCCGGTCGGTGGTGTCCTGGGGAATGTGGGGCAGGGTGTCCACGCCGATGGACAATGTCCGCTTTTCCGCTTCGGTGTAGCTGGTGCCGTGAATCAGGGCATCCACAATGGCCAACAACTCATTGCCCAGGAATACGGAGATAATGGCGGGAGGGGCTTCGTTGGCGCCCAACCGGTGGTCATTGCCCGCCGAAGCCACGGAGCACCGCAGCATTTCCTGGTACTCGTCAACGCCCTTTATAAACGCGGCCAGGAACAGCAGGAATTGGGCGTTCTGGCTGGGGGTTGCGCCGGGAGCAAAGAGGTTTTTGCCCGTGTCGGTAGCCAGGGACCAGTTATCGTGTTTGCCGGAACCGTTGACACCGGCAAAGGGCTTTTCATGGAGCAGGCACACAAAGCCGTGACGGTCGGCCACCCGGCGCATGGTCTCCATGGCCAGCTGGTTGTGGTCGCTGGCCGTGTTGGCGTCGGAGAAAATGGGGGCCATCTCATGTTGGGACGGGGCCACCTCGTTGTGCTTCGTCTTGGACAGAACGCCCAGCTTCCAGAGTTCCTCGTCCAGGTCTTGCATGTAGGCGGCAACCCGGGGCGTAATAGCGCCGAAATAGTGGTCCTCCAACTCCTGGCCCTTGGGGGGCTTGGCGCCGAAGAGGGTGCGGCCGCAGAACCGCAGGTCGGGACGCTGGGCAAAGAGGGATTTGTCGATAAGGAAATACTCCTGTTCGGGGCCGACGCTGGCGGTGACCCGCTTGGATTCCGTATCACCGAACAGCCGCAGAATGCGGATGGCCTGCTTGCTGACGGCGTCCATGGACCGCAGCAGGGGTGTCTTCTTATCCAGTGCTTCGCCGGAGTAGGAGCAGAACACCGTGGGGATGTACAGGGAACCTTCTTTGATAAAGGCGAAGGAGCTGGGGTCCCAGGCAGTGTAACCGCGGGCTTCAAAGGTGGCGCGGAGACCGCCGGAGGGGAAGGAGGAGGCGTCGGGTTCGCCGCGAACCAGCTCTTTGCCGGAGAAATCCATAATGACGCGGCCGCCCTCAATGGGACTGATAAAGCTGTCATGCTTTTCGGCGGTGACGCCGGTCATGGGTTGGAACCAGTGGGTGAAGTGGGTGGCGCCACGGTCCGTGGCCCATTCCTTCATGGCCTCAGCGATTTCATTGGCAACGGTCAGGGGCAGGGTGGTACCGTCCCGCAGGCATTGCTTCCAGGCCTGGAAGGTGCTCTTGGACATGTACTGCTGCATAGCGGCCTCGTTAAAGACCATGGAGCCGAACAGTTCGGGAACCTTTGCTGCGCTTGTTTTCATAACACACACTTCTTTCTCAGAGAATGGATTCCAGCCCGGCGGGAGTGTTCCCGCCGGTGCGGGTGAGCAAATACTAGGGTAGGGCACTGATATGGGTTACCGATGGTGCGGCAGCGGTACACTTAGAAACCGCTGGCGCCGTAGTTGGCCAGAACGCGGGCCGAGGGGTCGGAGACGTTGCAGCCCTTCCAGCTCTTGTTGGGCATCCAGAAGTCGGCAATCATATGGGCCTGACCGGGGTAGTATTTTTCAAAAATCTCCCGGTACAGCAAGCTTTCTTTCGTAAAAGGAGTGGCAAAGGAATAACGGCGGCGCTTGCGCTCAAATTCCTCGGCGGTGTATTGGGTTTCGGCGTACTCCTTCAGATCATCCACCATGGAGTGGCCCACGGCGTCGGAGAAGGCGGCCTTTTCCCGGTAGAGAATGTCGTGGGGCAGCCAGTCGCCCTCAAAGGCGTGGCGCAGCAGGTACTTGCCTTTTCCGTAGGTGTTGAGCTTTTTGGCCGGGTGAATAGCCATAACATATTTGACAAAATCCAGATCACCAAAGGGAACACGGGCCTCCATGGAGTTGACGCTGATGCACCGGTCCGCCCGAAGCACATCGTACATGTGCAGTTCGGAGATCCGCTTTTGGGATTCTTTCTGGAACGCCTCCGCCGACGGGGCGAAGTCCGTGTACTTGTAGCCGAACAGCTCATCGGAGATCTCACCGGTCAGCAGCACCCGCACGTCGGTCCGTTCGTGGATGGCCTTACAGCAGAGATACATACCCAGGCTGGCCCGGATGGTGGTGATGTCGTAGGTACCCAGCAGGGCAATGACTGTTTCCAGTGCATCGAGTACTTCCTGCCGCGTCATGGAAATCTCCATGTGCTCGCTGCCGATGTAGTCGGCCACCTGGCGGGCGTATTTCAGGTCAATGGCGTCGGTGTCCATGCCGATGGCGAAGGTCCGCAAGGGCTTATCGGTGAGCTTGGCGGCGATGGCACAGACCAGGCTGGAATCCAGTCCGCCGGACAGGAGACAGCCTAAAGGGGCGTCGGCGTCCATGCGTTTTTCCACAGCGGCGACCAGCTTCCGGTGAATCTGTGCGCAGACGGTTTCCAGATCGTCGGTACAGTACCGGTCCACCCGGGTGATGTCGCAGTACCGGACGAATTGGCCGTGGGCGTAGTAGTGACCGGGTGGGAAAGGGAAGATCTCCCGGCAGATGCCCACCAGGTTTTTGGGCTCGCTGGCAAAGACCAGGGAGCCGTCATCCAACGCGCCGTAGTAGAGGGGCCGGATGCCGATGGGGTCCCGGGCGGCAATGAGGGAGTCGGTTTTGTGATCGTACAGCACCAGAGCAAATTCGGCGTCCAGCATGGAGAACATATCCAGGCCGAATTCCCGGTACATAGGCAGCAGAATCTCACAGTCGGAATCGCTGTGGAAGGTGTACTTGCTGGACAGGGCCGCTTTCATCCGGCGGAAGCCGTACAACTCGCCGTTGCACACCACGTAGTCGCCGTCCAGCTCGAAGGGCTGCATACCCTCGTCGGTGAGACCCATGATGGCCAGCCGGTGGAAGCACAGGTACCCGCTGCCGGTGTCAATCATGCGGGTGCAGTCGGGACCGCGGGAAATGGTCTGGGCGAATTGCCGGCGGACGGTTTCCACCGGGATGGATTTGGAACTAAAACCCATAATTGCACACATTTGGAAATCCCTCCAAAAAAATAAAATTGCAGCCAGTAAGTCCTAAAAACGATTAGGACGAATCAGCTGCAAATCCGCGGTGCCACCTAATTTACTGCATAACGCAGTCACCTTTCTCGGGCTCCAACAAGCCCATACGGCGTAACGTGCCGTCCACGGCGCCCCTACTGACCCACGTTTGGGCGTTCAGTTTGCTGCTCCGGAGTGTTATTCCCGACGGTGTCCGATGCGGGGTTTCCACTGTCTCCCGCTCACTGTGACCGACCTTCCGAGGTACTTGTCTCCCTCAACGCATTTGGTTTTATGAACTTGATGGACGCATTCTAGCACCAGAAAAAACCATTGTCAAGAGGTTTTTTAGAAATTTCTTTGTGAGATTGGCTAAAAAATTTTGGTCCAGTTTGTGCATTATTCTGCTGTGGGTTTGAAAAAACTGGGTAAATGGGATAAAAGAGTGGTAAATTGATATTCTAAAAATTACAATATAAAGCATTGCTGTAATAAAGAAAAAATGGGGCAGAACGGATATGAACCGCTGTAGGGCGGGGGCGGGACGTGCAAAAGAAGGCCGCCGTCCACCACCCGCTGACGGGGTGGGAACGGCGGCCTTCGGCTTTGCCGGGGATTGCGCCATCTGCGGATGGCGCTTTGGGACGCTGGGGGAGTTTCGCCCGCTGCGGCGGGCGACCAGAGGCTCTGCCTCTGGACTCCGCGATTTTTTGAAAAAAATCGAGTAAAACTTTAATTTTTGGGTGCATCAGGAGACATGGTGCGCAGCATATTGGCGGCGTAGCCGTCCAACCGCGTCAACATCTCCGGGTCCGCCAGAGCCGAACCGGGGTCATTAGCCGTCTGAGCCAACAGAAACCGGGGCGGCAGAATCAGCCCCTTATTGAGACACAGCGCCCCCAAAACCTGCTGGGCCACCAAATCACCTCCACTGTACCCCGACACCACTACCGCCCAAAGGTAGGTATGGTGCAGCGGATGAAACAGCTGCAAACTGGTGAGCCGGTTGATAAACGCCATGATATTGGCGCTGACCGAATCGTTGTAATTGGGACACAGCAGCAACAGCGCGTTGCATTCCGTCACCGCCGGATACACCTGGTCCACCATACTGCCACCGTAAAAGCAGGAATTTTGCTGGGCATAGTGGGCACACACCGTATAGGAGCAGCCCCGGCAGTCGTGGACTGTGCCGTTGCGCAGAGACAGCTCTGTACAGTCGCACCGGTCCGCCAGCCGCGCTTCAATCTCCCCGCCCAATGCCAGAGTGTTGGAGGTTTTCCGGTCCGAAGCGTGGAGCGTCAGCACCTTGGGACGCTCATAGACCGGCAGAACAAAGGACGAAAGCCGCTCTACCAGCTCCCGTGCCATGGCGCGATAGGCGTGGAGCCGGTCCGTGCCCCGGCGGCGGCATTGAATGTCAAAATTCCGCAGGGAACCCGTGGCTTCCACCAGCGGTTTTCCTGGGAAAAGGCACCCGGCCCCATTGGCCGCCAGTACCAGCATTTGGGCCGCCTGTTTGGTGTAAAATTCGCCCTCACCGTCCATCAGCACCGCGCCCATGGAGCCGTCCAGGGGCAGCACTCCCGAGCGCAGCAGACGCAGCAGACGGCAAAAGTCCTCGTCCAACCCATCAGGACCCAGGGACACGGCAAAGAGTACCCGCCGCCCTACAAGGGGCGGCAGCGTATCCAGGGTACAGACCGTGTGGGCCGCTGCCGCCAGGGCATATTCCAGCACACCGGCCAAGCGTTGGTGTTGGCCCACGGAGACGGCCACCACCTCATCCATCGTAATCAAACTCCCGCAGCGCTTTGTGAACCGCTTCGATACGGCTGTAGAGGGTGGGGTGGAGGGGACGGCGCAGCAGCTGGGGACCCTTCTTGGTCAGACGGCTGTAGCAGCCCAGATAGGCTCCGTCCAGGGGCAGCGCGCCGGGATGCCATTGGCCCGTCACGGTCCGCAGAATGCTGATGGCCGCCGACGAAAGGCCGGGGGCAATATAGGGCTTGAAGCCCAGTTCCCGCACCGCCAGATTGGCCGTCACAGTGTCCTTGGTCAGCGCACAGGACAGGGCGTGGTCATAACCGTCTCCTACATCATTGGCCACAATCAGCGATTGACCGTGGGGGCCAAAAACGGCCACCCGGTCTTCGTCCAAGCCCCGCTTGCGGGCGTAAAATTTTGCACGGGCCTCCATGACGCCCAGGCCGTAGCCCTGAATCTGCTCGGGAAGCAGCCCACGGAAATCCAGGGTACCGTCATCGGTTCGGTTGCTGTTTAAGAACACAGACCGGGCCAAATGGTCCACTGGGTCGGAAATCTGGCAGAAAAGGCCACAAAATCCCGTTTCTCTGGCCTGCCGGGCGTAATCCCGCAGCAGGTCCCGGTTGGCTCCATATTGGACCATGCGCACGTCTTTGACCTCGCTGCCCACCGGCGGCACAGCCTTGGAAGCCGTAAAGAGGAACACGTCACAGTCGAACAATGCTTCGGCGGACCGGGCAACAATATGGGGCATTTTTCGTCCGTCATAGGTGGACAAAACCTGATTCAATTCCAGACAGTAGCGGTGCATCAGCGGTTCGTAAAAATCAAATACGCCGATTTCCTCGATGCAGTCACCCAGCAGCGTCAGACCCGTTAAGACTGTGCCGCCCACATCGCCCAGGCCTGCCACCGTCAGCCGCAGACCCATGGTTTTCGGATGGAGGAACCGCTCCAGAATCTCGAAACACCGGTCAAACGCCGTGTTGAGTACTGTGGCCCCATGGGCCAGAATCACCGGGTCCAGGTCCGGGTCCAGGCAGCCCGTGGGGGGCGGCAGCAGCAGGCCCGGCCCCTCCGGCTCCATCACCTCCGCCGGGGTGGTAACAGCGTAGATGCCCCGGCTGTGGAGGGGGTCCCGGTGGACCAGCAGCACCAGCGGGTCAAAGGGTGTGCTCGTTGGAACCGCGCCCTCGGGCAGACGGCCTCCTAAATCGGCGCAGCAGATGCCGCGCCAGGTGTAACAGGGTATCACTGGAAATCAGCCTCCTTGCAGATGCGCCGCAGTGTGGCAATGTCGTCCTCCACATAGGACGAGGCGGGCATCCCTAAATTGTATTGCAGATGCCGCCCCTTGTCGGGCAGACGGGGCCGGTGCAGCGCCTCAGCCAGCCGCGTCAGCGTCAGGGACGTGGAGAACACGGCCTGATGGCGCTCCTCCAGCGCCAGTAAAATGTCCCGTGCGTTTTCCAGCGCCGTCATGGACAGAACCCGCAGGCCCCGTTCCGACGCGCCCCGGATGTATTCGGGGAACTCATAGGGGAGAATCAGATTGATGGAGGACAGCATGCCCTCGGTCTGCCGCTGGCCCGCGGTGCTGTCGCCGCCCAGGAAGGGATACAGCTGGCTTTCCGTGAACCAATAGGACAGGTTGGGAATGAAATATTCACATTCCACCTGCCGGTGCTGCAATTGCATCAAATCCTTGCCGCGGCCCGACATAAGACCCACAATAATGCGGTCAATGGCCACATCCTCCTCCTTGAAAATGGGGTCCAATTTTTCCATCCGGTAGCCCTTGTGGAGCAGGTCGTCCACCAGCAGCACAGGGCGGCGGAAAGACTTGATGGTCCGGGCCTGATTGTGCAGATTAGAATAGCCCGGATACTGGACAATGTCAAAATGGCGCAGGGACGGACTGTAAACCTTGTCCACATGGAGGGTTTTGGTGACGGTGTTGGGCACGATTTCTCCCGACAGGATTTTGCCGTAGGGCACGCACATATAGGGGCCCAAACGCCGCTGCCCGGCGGGGACATCCAGAACGCCGTTACAGGCCTGGACTTTCATCAAAACCGCCTGGTTCAGCAGCTCCGCGTCAAAGGTCAGCACCAGCCGCCCGGGGAACAGGCCCGCCAGCGCCCGGCGCATCCGGGGCCGGGTAGCCAGAACGGCGGCGCGAACGGCGGGGTCATCGTGGTGGGGCTCTTTAATCCAGAGAAAGACGTCCTGAATTAGTGCCAGGGGCATGCGCATGTCCACCACCAGAGTATGACTGCTGCCCGGCACCGGCTGGAAGCCCAACTCCGGCAGTAAGTCGTACAGGGGGTCTGAGGAATCGGCGCTGCGGAACAGCGCATAGGTGTGGTCGTCCAGAAGACTGCGGACCAGCAGCTCATTGATCATGGCCCGGCACACTTCCCGGTTGTGGGAAACGTCCTGGACCGCGTCCACCATCAGGACCCGGCCCGACGTGTGCTGCCGCACATAATCGGCGTCCTCCAACGTACCCAGAGCGTCATACAGGGCCGACGCCCGGACCGTATGGCCGGTGGCCCAGCCCCGCAGCCGTCCGGTGGTCCGGGAGAGCATTTCCACCGTGAACCGTTCCTCGTCCGCAGACAGGGCGGGACAACGGTCCTGCAGCCCTTCGGGAATGCCACGCTGCCAGCGGAAGTACAGCTCTTGGGGCGCCAGCACGTTTTTAAACTGGGGCGCCCGGAGGTATAGGCCGTTTTCATAGATGTAATTCTGTACCATGGGGTCCACCAGCATGGAGATATCCATGTTTTTGTCCACATATTCGCGGATGCGGGTGGAACTGACCGTCTCATAGTAGGCGGGCAGGGACAGCAGCGTTAACTTTCCACGGATGATATCGGAGATGGGTTTGCCGTCCCGCGGTGTCGCCTCGTCCTCGTCCCGGCAGAAGATGACATGGTTGTATTCGGCGGCAGAGCCCGGCTCTGTGGAGCGATAGGCCGAGGCATTGCGGATCACGTCGCTGCCTGCCACAAGGTATAATTCCTGTTGGGGGAACAGGGAGCGCAGATGGGCCAGATCGGCGGCCATGGCGATGTTTACCGGCACATCATCGGGGAACACATACACATCCAGCTGGTCCGCCGTGGACATGGAAGCGATTTGCCGCCGCTGGAGCTTGGGCAGGGTCCGTTTGCTCCAGGAGAACTCGTCGATGGCCAGATAGACGTCAAAGCCCAATGCGTGGATTTCCTCCACAATGCGCTTGTGGCCCATGGAGAAGGGGTCGAAGGTGCCGGGGAAGAAGGCCACAGGCCGCAGGGGCGGGTAGGGGAAGTCGCCCAAATCCACCTGACACTGAATCAGGAACCGGTACAGATGGTTCAGCGTGGCGGCACGGGTGAAGAAGGTCAGCTGATCGTCCCGTGGCTCGCACAGCAGCGTCAGCAGCTTCTTGCCGATTTGCAGGAAATAGGACTGGCGCACCGGCAGGGGCAGACTGTCCTCGCCCAGTACATCCTTGCAGAGGACCGACAGGGCTGTTTGATGAATGGTGTTGTCATAGTGGGCAACGCCCGTCAGCAGCAGGCCGATGACACGGGTCACCAGCGGGTCGCCGTCCCGGCCGGAGCGGGCCAGCTCACAGAGAATGACGCCCAGCGTCAGCAGCGCCGCCCGGGCGGGAGAGACGCTGGAAGCCCGCACAAAATCCTCCAGGAAGGCAAGACCTTCCTCCACTTCTTTCATGGGCAGACGGCACAGCAGCGTGCCGAGATATTTGGGAATATACCGGGAAATCTCCTCCTGGCCCGTTTCCAGTTCCCGCAGCAGATCCACGACAATTTCGTTCCGCTGGTCCGTGGTCAGCAGATCGGAAATCTCCACCAAGCCCTGACCGGCCTTCATGCGGACGGGCAGATGCTCGCTGACCGACAGCAGATTGGACAGGTGGGTGGCCGTGTGGAAGGCCGAGGACGGGTCCAGCCGGGCGTCATCACACAGCAGGTCAATGTGGGTGATCTTGACGCTCCAGTGGACGGCGTTTTTGAGGTTGGCCAGATACAGTTGGGACACGGGCACCGTCAGAGACAGGGAGCGGGGATGCCCCATGGCCGTCCATAGGCGGCTCACCAGATAGCGTACAGCGCTGTCGTCGCTGTCTCCCACGGCGTGGAGGGTCTGCTGAATGTGAAGGGGCGCGGCGGCCACACCGGAGGCCAGCAGATGCTCCATGGCCAGCAGACCCGCAATGGCCAACCGCTGTTCGCCACCGTTCAGCATCCGGCCCACGGCGTCGATGGAGCGGAGTACCTGATCTTCCGTCAGCAAAGAGACGGGAATGTGGCACAGGGTATCCATGAGAATGAACCGGTCATCACCCTGGGCGTCCCACAGCCGGTCCAGAATCGGTTGGAGATAGTGGGGCGCTTCCTCGGCGGTGCAGTAGGCGAACAGGTTTTCCGCGATGATTTTTACGGAGTTGGAAATCCGGATGGCGTGCTTGGCCGAGATTTTGTGGTCCGGATGGAGACAGTCCTCCAGATACGATTCCCACAGGTCCACCGATTCCGTCAGAAAGGCCAGCAGGGTGGGGGCCATGGCTTCATGGGGGGCGTTGGCCGGCAGCTCCTTGCGGTACCGGGGGCCGCTGTTGGCCAGAATCCGGCCCATAAGCTTGGCGGCCCGGCGGCGCACGTCGCCCTGCTGGTGCATCAAAAGCTCATAGAGGAAACTCAGAACCCGGCGCTTGTTGGCGCCGGTCATGTAGGTGTGATACTCGGTAAACAGATGGAGATATGTCCGAATGCGGTTGAGACTTTTTTCGCTGCGGGCCGATTCCAGCAATTGTTCAAAGGATGCATCCACGGTGATGGTGTGCATCAGCGTCACGTTGTTGGTAAAGGTCAAATCCCGCAATGCGTCCACCGTCTCCGGCAAACTCCGCAGGGCCGCGTCTTTCCAGGGCGGGGCCGGCTGCAGCGCCGGGGCGTCGGGGTCGATGCCACGGGTGTGAAGAAACTCCTCAAAATCCCGCAGCTTGCAGTATACCGTCCGGTAGCGCCGCTGTTTGGCCTCGGTCATATCGGCCAGCTTGGAGAAAATCATGTCGTAGGAATCGGCCAGAGAGTAGATGCGTACCACTTCCTTGCCGTTTTCCCGCGTGCCGCGGACCCGAAAATCGGCGTAAATGAGAATCAGCGATTCCAGGGGCAGATTCTCAAATTCCAGGTCCCAGGTGGAATGGTTGGCGGCTGTGTGGGCAATGGTGGGGCAGTTGTGCTCTGCCAGCCATTGGTAGGTGAAGTAATAGTGGAGATAGGGAATCCGCCGGGCATCGGCACCCCGGCAGCCGAATTTGCCAGTGTCATGGCTCAACGCCGCAGCGCTGACCAATGCCACATCCACAGGAAGCCCTGCGGCGGCGGCCTGCCGGGCCGTGGTCAGTGCCACATGGTGGACGCCGATGGTATGGGATGCCGGGTCAAAGGGCATCACTTCCCGTCCAATGCGCATCAGCAGAGGGAAGCAGGAGGAGCGGACTGCGTCGAGAAACCGTCCATATTCCTCCCGGACCCGGCTGGTGCGCAGCTCCTCATGGGTCAGCAAGGGGATATCGGTCAACGGGTCATAGGGGCAGCGGGTCCGCTCCTGGAGCAGCAGCCGGTCCAAAACGGCGCAGTAGAACCAGGCGGCCTGCTGCTGGGCCCGGGTGTCGGCGGGACGGTTGGGGTCGGGGAAAAGCCGGTGGCTCAGATAGCCGTAAAACCACAAAAGCCAGCCGCCCTCCGGTTCCGGCGTCAGTCCGTCCAGAACGGGGCGGCACAGCTGCAATACATCGGCACAGGATACGCGGCCACAGGGGTGGTATTCCTCCAGCGCCTCGGGAAAAGCGGCAGTCCGGGCCAGCGCCCGGAGGGTCTTTTGGGGCAGGGGCGCTTTGGGAGCGTTGGGGTCGTAAAGCAGTTCCAGCAGGGTCTTCCATTGGGTGAGGACCGGTGCGGCCATGGGTAGGACCTCCTCTTTTGATGGAATGGGGTGTCGTGAAAGTATTATAGCACACGGAGCGGGAAAAGGGAAACGGAACCGCCGGGGAGATACGGAACGCTGCCTGGTGGGCGGATTCCGCATCCATTCAACGGTATGGGCTTGCCTTGACGCTGCTCCGACTACCCCGAATGGACGTGCTGTGTGGGCGCGTCAAGGATGCCGCACTCTGCGAGGGATGGAACAAAAAGGCCGTCGTCCGCCACCCGCTGACGGGGTGGGGACGGCGGCCTTGCGGCATACGCCGCGGAGATTGCGCCATCTGCGGATGGCGCTTTGGGACGATTGGGGATTTCGCTGGCTGCGGCCAGCGACCAGAGGCGCTGCCTCTGGACTCCGCGATTTTTTGAAAAAAATCGAGTAAAACTTTTATACTTTAGACATCATTGCGGGTC